>NZ_JBDGBK010000019.1:0-47561 GCF_040910045.1 Enterococcus sp. RTP21361st1_A6_RTP21361_211029
AGGCTAGGCGCCAAGCCTCACTCTCCTTTGAAACAGCTTTTTTAAAAGGCAAGTTCAGGCTTGTTAAATGACATTTAGGAGGAAAACAAAAAATGGCAGAAGTAACAGCTAAATTAGTAAAAGAATTGCGCGACATGACTGGTGTAGGTATGATGGATGCAAAACGTGCCTTAGTTGAAGTCGAAGGAGATATCGAAAAAGCCGTTGATCTATTACGTGAAAAAGGAATGGCTAAAGCTGCAAAGAAAAATGATCGGATTGCTGCTGAAGGATTGGCATCTGTTGCTATCAACGGGAATGCTGCTGCAATCGTTGAAGTAAACTCTGAAACAGACTTCGTTTCTAAAAACGAAATGTTCCAAGATTTAGTTAAAGAAATCGCAGAAGTAATCGCTGCAAACAAACCTGCTGACATGGAAGCTGCTTTGCAGTTGGAAACATCAAAAGGTAAAATGGAAGCAGCATTGATCGAAGCAACTCAAGTTATCGGTGAAAAAATCAGCTTCCGTCGTTTTGAAGTTGTTGAAAAAGATGACAACTCTGCTTTCGGTGGCTACTTGCACATGGGCGGACGTATCGCTGTCTTGACTGTTCTTGAAGGAACAACAGACGAATCAGTTGCAAAAGATGTCGCTATGCACGTTGCTGCAATCAATCCTCGCTATGTGAATGAATCTCAAATCTCACAAGAAGAATTGGATCACGAAAAACAAGTTTTGACTGAACAAGCATTGAACGAAGGCAAACCAGCCAACATCGTTGAAAAAATGGTTGAAGGCCGTTTGAAAAAATTCAAAGCAGAAATCGCTTTGGTTGACCAACCATTCGTTAAAGATCCTGACATGACTGTTGAAAAATTTGTTGCTTCAAAAGGCGCAACAGTGAAATCATTTGTTCGTTTTGAAGTCGGCGAAGGTATCGAAAAACGCGAAGATAACTTTGTAGAAGAAGTTATGAGCCAAGTCAAAAAATAATTCTGTTCCTCGAACAGATGGGAACGCATGGAAGTGCGCTCCCTTTTTTTAAGCAAAAACCGATTTTCAAAAAAATTGCACAAATTCAAACAGAATGGCGCCAATATGCTACAATAGTATTGGAGAATGTACGGAGGAATCATCATGGGTAAACCAAAATATCAACGTGTTGTGTTAAAATTGAGCGGCGAAGCATTGGCAGGGGATGAAGGATTTGGTATCAAACCGCCAACGATCCAAGAAATCGTCAAAGAGATCAAAGAAGTCCATGAACTTGGTGTTGAAATGGCGATCGTAGTAGGCGGTGGTAACATTTGGCGTGGTCAGATTGGTGCACAAATGGGCATGGAACGAGCGCAAGCAGACTATATGGGAATGTTGGCAACGGTCATGAATGCATTGGCGTTGCAAGACACTCTTGAGAACGCTGGCGTACCGACTCGCGTCCAAACATCGATCGAAATGCGCCAAATCGCAGAACCTTATATTCGCCGTCGGGCAGAACGTCATCTAGAAAAAGGGCGTGTAGTGATCTTTGCTGGCGGCACAGGGAATCCTTATTTCTCAACAGATACTACGGCTGCCTTAAGAGCAGCTGAAATCAATGCAGATGTGATCTTGATGGCAAAAAATAACGTCGATGGTGTCTACTCAGCAGATCCAAAAATCGATCAAAGTGCAGTGAAGTTTGAAGAGCTTACGCATCTAGAAGTGATTTCGAAAGGATTGCAAGTCATGGATTCCACTGCAAGCTCATTAAGCATGGATAATGATATTCCGTTAGTTGTCTTTAATTTAAATGAACAAGGAAATATTCGCCGTGCAATCTTAGGAGAACATATTGGAACGACAGTAAGGGGGAAATAGAATGGCTGACAAAATTTTAACAGAAGCAAAAGATAAAATGAAAAAAGCAGCAGAAAACTTGCAGCGCGAGTTAGGACAAATTCGTGCTGGCCGTGCGAACGCAAGTATTTTAGACCGTGTGATGGTAACCTACTATGGTGTTCCAACACCACTAAATCAAATGGCATCAATCACGATTCCTGAAGCGCGTATTTTGATGATTACGCCTTTCGACAAAACAATGATCCAAGAAGTCGAAAAAGCGATCATGCAAAGCGACATCGGTATCACACCTGCTAATGATGGTACAGTAATCCGTTTAGTCATTCCGCAATTGACGGAAGAGCGCCGGAAAGAATTGGCAAAAGATGTGAAAAAAGAAGCGGAGAATGCGAAAATTGCTGTCCGTAATATCCGTCGTGATGCGATGGATGCTTACAAGAAGCAAGAAAAATCTGGCGATATCACGGTCGATGATTTAAGAGAATCAGAAAAAGAAGTTCAAACATTGACAGACAACAGTATTAAAGAAATCGATCAGATCGCAGCTGAAAAAGAACAAGAATTATTAGAAGTATAAGAAGCAGGGGCGCACAAGCGCCCTTTTTTTATTCCTAACAAAGAGAAAATGTTTTTGTTTTTCTTTAATATAGATTTCTTTTTTTACTTTTCATAGGCAAGAAATATGATTATTGTTATAATGAAAAAGATGAATTTTACGAAATGGAAGAGGAGCGAATCATATGTTGCGTTTTTTTCCACAAAAAGACAAATATGTTAAGGAAGAAACTGAATACGAACTTGATCCGGCATTACCTGTGCCTCAGCATATCGCGATCATTATGGACGGAAATGGCCGCTGGGCTCAGAATCGGCGTTTACCGCGGGTGGCAGGGCACAAAGAAGGGATGGAGACAGTGAAGACGATCACGACCCATGCCTCGCGGCTTGGAGTCAAAGTCTTGACATTGTACGCATTCTCAACGGAAAATTGGAAACGACCAAATGAAGAAGTCGATTACTTGATGCAATTGCCAGTTGATTTTTTTGACACGTTTGTACCAGAGCTGATCAAAGAAAATGTGAAGGTCCATGTGATGGGCTTTACTGAATATTTGCCTGCTCACACTCAAGATGCTGTCAATCGTGCCATCGAACAGACCAAGGAGAATACAGGAATGGTCCTGAATTTCGCTTTGAACTATGGCAGTCGTGCTGAAATGCTGCAGGCGATCCAAAAGCTGTATGAAGAACTAGACCACACACAGGAGACGGTGGAAATCACCGAAGAAATGATGGACCAGCATCTCATGACTGGTTTCTTGCCTGCTGCACTTCGCGATCCTGAATTGGTGATTCGAACGAGTGGTGAAGAACGGATCAGTAATTTTCTTCTTTGGCAAATTGCTTATAGCGAGCTCTTTTTCACTAAAGCATTATGGCCTGACTTTGATGCCCAATTGTTAGAAGCTGCCATCGGCAGTTTTCAACAGCGAAATCGGCGCTTTGGCGGGTTGAACAAGAAGGAGGACAAAAAGTGAAACAACGTGTGATCACCGCAGTGGTGGCATTAGCATTTTTTTTACCAGTTATTTATGTCGGTGGAATAGCCATCGAGTTGACGGCAGCTTTACTTGCCGGAATTGGTGTGTTTGAATTATTTCGGATGAAAGGACTAGCGGTTCTCAGTTTTGAAGGGGTGTTATCGATTCTTGGGGCTGTGATCTTAGTCTTACCTAAAGATCCTTGGTTTGCTTTCTTACCAGCAAATACAGATAAAAGTGCTTTGTTTTATCTGATTGTCTTGTTGTTGCTAGGGATCGCTGTCGTTTCCAAAAATATGTACACCATTGATGAAGCAGGTTTCCCCGTTTTAGTCAGTCTGTATGTGGGTGTCGGCTTTGAACGTTTCTTGACGGCTAGATTAGTACCAAACGGATTAGTTGTGCTGATTTTTGGCTTGTTTATTGTTTGGGCGACAGATATTGGTGCTTATATGGTTGGCCGCCGATTCGGCGCACATAAGCTATGGCCGGAGATCTCACCGAACAAGACCGTTGAAGGGGCATTGGGCGGAATTGTTTCGGCAGTCGTTGTGGCAGCTCTTTATTTGTTGGCATTCCCAGGCAACGATTACTTTGGCCATGGAAGTCTGATCATGATCGTATTGACGATTATTTTTTCGATTGCTGGTCAGTTTGGTGACCTTGTCGAATCAGCTATCAAGCGACACTACGGAGTAAAAGATTCAGGCAATATTTTGCCTGGCCACGGCGGGATTCTTGATCGTTTTGATAGTATGCTGTTTGTTTTTCCAATCATGTACTTATTAGATGTTTTCTAAAGCAATCATTTAGTTAGTCTAGATAAACGAGCAATAATCACTTGCTTGACTAGATAAGTGCTAGGTCATTAATTTGTTTGATCAGCTCCGCAGAAAGAAGACAATTTTTAACCTCATTTTAACCTTATTTCAACCTCTAAATGAAGCCTGTTTTCACGGGACCAGACATTTAGAGGTTTTTTAGTTCTCGACTACTTGGCGGTCGAAGCTTTTTTGACGGACCCCTGTGAAGAATGCGAGGATAAGGAAAAAAGAACACTCTTCCTGTTAAGGAATGTGTTGAGAGAAAGAGCCACAGTCTTTTTATGCGTGTTAGAGCTTGGTTCTTTAAATTCTTGTTACAATAACGCCGGAAGTTCCTCATTAGGTGTGGGTGTGATAAAATAAAGAAAGGTTTCCCCTTTAGCAAGAGGGAACAGTGAAAGCGAGGAAACAGAATGAAAACGATTCTTGTGTTTATTATCATATTTTCTGTTGTGGTCGTAATCCACGAATTTGGACACTACTTCTTTGCCAAACGTGCAGGGATTTTAGTTCGGGAATTTGCCATTGGAATGGGTCCAAAGCTTTTTGCCCATCAAGGAAAAGATGGAACGACTTACACGATTCGAATGTTACCATTAGGTGGCTATGTTCAAATGGCAGGCTGGGGCGAAGATGAGACAGAGCTGACACCAGGTATGCCGATCTCACTTGTGCAAGACAAGGATGGAAAAGTCATCAAGATCAATACTAGCAAAAAGGTGCAGTTGCCTCATGCGATTCCGATGGAAGTGGTAGACTTTGATCTCGAAGAAAAGTTGACGATTGCAGGGTACATCAATGGAAATGAACAAGAAAAAGTCGCTTATGCGGTCGATCATGATGCAACCATTATTCATGAAGACGGTGTGGAAGTAAGGATTGCACCGAAAGATGTTCAATTTCAGTCAGCGAAACTTTGGCAGCGAATGTTGACCAATTTTGCTGGACCGATGAATAACTTCATCTTAGCTTTTGTTTTATTCACAGGGTTAGTGTTTGCACAGGGTGGTGTACAAGATGTGAATACGACCAGCATCTCTGGTATCCAAAATGGTTCACCAGCCGCTGAGGCAGGCTTGAAAGATGGCGATGAGATCTTAGCAGTCAATGGCAAGACAGTATCCAACTGGCAGGAATTGAGCAGTGAGATCCAAAATTATCCTGACACGAAGATCCCCCTTGAAGTGAAGCGGGGAAGTGATACATTAACGATTGAAGCAACGCCAGAAGGGAAATATGCTGAAGGAGAAAAAGTAGGATTTATGGGAATCAGTCCTGGCTTGAAAACAAGTCTTGGTGACAAGCTATTAGGTGGCTTGAAATTGACCTTCAACAATGCTTTACTGATTTTCCGAGCTGTCGGTAATTTGATCGTACAACCAGATCTGGACAAATTAGGCGGTCCGGTGGCCATTTTCCAATTGTCCTCACAAGCAGCCTCACAAGGGGTAGCTTCTGTCGTCATGATGATGGCGGCGATCTCCATCAACTTAGGAATCTTCAATTTGTTGCCTATTCCAGGATTGGATGGCGGCAAACTCGTTTTGAACATTCTTGAAGGTGTCCGAGGTAAACCGATCAGTCAAGAAAAAGAAGGAATCATCACGTTAATTGGGTTTGGTTTTTTGATGTTGCTGATGGTGTTAGTGACTTGGAATGATATTCAGCGCTTTTTCTTTTGATTAGAGGAAGCAGCTGATATGGGCCAAGCAGGGTGTATGGTATAGCAAAGTGTTTGCAGCAAAGGAGAAAAAAATGAAGCAGTCGAAACTGTTTATTCCGACATTGCGGGAAATACCAAGTGATGCGGAAACATTGAGTCATCAACTTTTAGTTAGAGCCGGTTATATTCGGCAAGTGGCAGCAGGCATCTACATGTATTTGCCTTTAGCCCAGCGGGTGTTGGAGAAAATTAAAAAATTGATGCGGGAAGAATTAGCCAAAATTGATGCAGTAGAAATGACGATGCCAGTTTTATTGCCCTTGGAACTATGGCAAAGTACTGGGCGAGACGGGCTTTATGGGCGCTCACTGTATCAGTTAACGGATCGAAACGAGCGGGAGTATGTCTTGGGGCCAACCCATGAAGAGCCTTTTACGGAATTGATCAAAAGTGAGATCTCTTCCTACAAACGTCTGCCGATCAGTTTGTATCAGATTCAGTCAAAATACCGAGACGAACAACGTCCGCGCTTCGGTTTGATTCGCAGTCGCGAATTCATCATGCAAGACGGCTACTCATTTCATGCCGATGAGTCAAGTTTAGATACGACTTATCGTCGGTATGAAGCAGCCTATCACGCGATTTTGCAGCGTTGTGGTCTGGAGTATCGCGCAGTGATTGGTGATAACGGTCTGATGGGAGGGCATGATTCCAAAGAATTCATGGCACTGTCGCAGATTGGTGAAGAACTAATTTGCTACTCAACGGAAAGCGACTACGTGGCGAATTGGAAAATGGCCACAAGTTTGTATGTATCAAAGAAATCTCACGAAACCTTTCTTGAGCGCGCAGAGTTGCAGGTTGATCCACCTTATTCTCTGGAAGAAGTAGCTGCAGCTTGTGAGAGTGACTTGACTAAGATCGTTCAGTCCTTTCTTTTGTTTGCTGATGGAGAACCGGTCATGATTCTTCTACGTGGCGATCATCAATTGAACGAAGCAAAAGTCAAAAATTTTCTAGAAGCCGATCAATTGAAAATAGCTACACCAGAAGAATTACGTTGTCATCTGCAAACTGAAGCAATCAGTCCCATTGCGCTGCCGGAAAATGTCCGCTTATATGCTGATCAGCATGTACAAGATTTAGCAAATGTGATCGTCTTTGGAAATCAACCGGGCCATTACTATCAAAACGCAAATGTAGGACGAGATTTTTCCCCATTGGCATTTGCTGATTTTCGATTGGTGCAAGAAGGTGATCCTTCTCCAGATGGCAAAGGGGTCCTAACTTTCACACGAGGAATCGAAGTTGGCCACATTTTCAAGCTAGGAACCAAATACAGTGAAAGACTTGGTGCGACAGTTGTCGATGAGAACGGTCAGGAGACGCCAGTCATGATGGGGTGTTATGGCATCGGTGTATCTCGTCTTCTATCAACAATCGTTGAACAGCACGGCAATGAAGAGGGAATCGATTGGCCGAAAGAGATTGCACCCTATGATATCCATATTATTCAAACCACAATGGAAGACTCGTATCAAACTGCTTTGTGCGAGGAAGTAGAGCAAGCGATGCTTGCTGTCGGTTATGAAGTTTTAGTAGATGATCGCAACGAACGTGCTGGTGTCAAATTTGCGGATGCGGATTTGATAGGCTGTCCGATTCGATTGACCATTGGCAACAAAGCGACAGAAGGGATTGTCGAAATAAAAATCAAACACACAAATGCAACCGTTGAAGTTCGTAAAGAGGAAGTGGCTACGACATTAACGATCTTGTTGACTGCATCTGAATGATCCGTGACAAAAATCGAGGAAGGGGGAGCCCTTTCTCGATTTTTTAATGAAAGACAAAAGAAAAAGAGGTATACTAATTAATACTGAGAAAAAGGAGGATGGTCAATTGTCAAAAGAAAGAGAGACCTTTGAGATTTTATTAGAGCAAATCAATGCTGGTCCTGATTTACGCCAACATCCTTTGATACAGACCGCTCAAATCAAACAAGTCGTGGTCCATCGCCAGTCAAAAGCTTGGACATTTTACTTGCAGTTTGATACATTGCTACCCGTTATGGTGTATCAATCGTTCAAACAACATTTGGAACTGGCCTTTAAGGAAATCGCTGCGGTGCGAATGATCATTGAAGCCAAGGATAATGCCTTCGATCAACAACTGATCCAAGAGTACTGGCCATTAGCACTCGCAAATCAAAACTGTGATCGTCCACTAGTACAGCAAGTCATTAAGAATCAGCTACCGGTAGTGAATGAGAAAAAAGTGATCCTGCCTGTTACCAATGAAGCGGTAATCGCGATTTTGCAGCAACAATATTTACCAATCATTGAAGAAAACTATCAAACATTTGGTTTTCAAAAATTTCGTATCATTCCTGAAATGGATGCCGAACAAGCAGAAGAAGCTTTAAAAGAATTGGAAGCTCGTAAAGAAGAACAGACTGCTGCTTTCCAATTACAGGCTGCTGAGAACTTGATCGCCCATGAACAGCGGAAAAAAGAAGTGAAAGCTGTTGAATTTGACGGTCCGATTGCATTGGGAAGGAATATTCCAGCCGATGAACCCGTTACCCCAATGATTAATATCATTGAGGAAGAACGCCGTGTGACGATCCAAGGATATGTCTTTGATAAAGAAGTTCGGGAATTACGTTCAAAGCGGAAGATCTTGATTCTGAAAATCACGGATTATACGTCATCTTTCAGTGTCAAAAAGTTCTCCAATAATGAAAAAGATGAACAAATCTTTGAGGCAATCGCCAAAGGCAGCTGGGTAAAAGTTCGCGGAAGCGTGCAGGAAGATACCTTTATGCGAGATCTTGTTATGAATGCTCAAGACTTGATTGAGGTAAAACACGAGATTCGGAAAGACTATGCACCTGAAGGAGAAAAACGGGTGGAACTCCATCTTCATTCAAATATGAGTACGATGGATGCCACGAATAATATCAGTGATTTAGTTGCACAAGCTGGAAAATGGGGACATAAGGCGATCGCTATTACGGACCATGGTGGCGCGCAAGCTTTCCCAGATGCCCATCATGCGGGTGAAAAAGCTGGTGTTAAGATTTTATATGGGGTTGAAGCCAATATCGTTGATGATGGCGTTGCAGTGGCTTATAACCCTAAACCAGTTCCTTTGACGGATGCCACGTATATTGTGTTTGACGTGGAAACGACGGGGCTATCTGCCGTTTATGATACAATTATCGAATTAGCGGCTGTCCGCATGCATAAAGGCAATGTGGAAGGCTCATTTGATGAATTCATTGATCCAGGACACCCATTGTCTCGCACCACCGTAGAGCTTACAGGGATCACGGATGAAATGGTTCGCGGTTCTAAATCAGAAGAAGAAGTATTGCGACTCTTTAGAGAGTTTTCTGAAGGAGCAATCTTGGTTGCCCACAATGCTTCTTTCGATATGGGCTTTTTAAATACGAGTTATCGAAAATATGGGATTCCAGAAGCCGAAAATCCAGTTATTGATACATTAGAACTGGCACGTTACTTATATCCTGAGTTCAAACGTTTTGGTCTAGGCGTCTTATCTAAAAAATTCGGCGTCAGCTTAGAACAGCATCACCGAGCGATCTATGATGCGGAAGCCACGGGCCATTTAGCTTGGATCTTTGTCAAAGAAGCGATGGAAAAGCATGGCATGCTGCTGCATGAAGACTTGAACCGCCATGTGGGAGGAGAGAACTCCTTCAAAGCGGCGCGACCATTCCATGCGACGATCTTGGCGAAGACGCAAGCCGGATTAAAAAATTTATTTAAATTGATCTCGATGTCGAACGTGAAATATTTCCATGACAAAGTCCCAAGAATTCCTCGCTCGGAATTGGTGAAGCTGCGGGAAGGATTACTTGTAGGAACCGCCTGTGACAAGGGAGAAGTCTTTGTCGCCATGATGCAAAAAGGGGTGGATGCTGCCCGTAAATTAGCAGAGTTCTACGATTATATTGAAGTCATGCCCAAAGAAGTTTACGCTCATTTGATTGAGACCGAACTTGTTAAGAATGAATCAGACCTAGAAGACATTATTCGCAACCTGATCGAGATTGGGAACGAATTAGGCAAAGTGGTGGTAGCTACAGGGAATGTACATTATTTGAATGAAGAAGATGCGATCTATCGTAAGATTTTGATCAATTCAATGGGGGGAGCCAATCCTCTGAATCGCCATAGTCTGCCAGCTGTTCACTTTCGGACGACAGATGAGATGCTGACCGCTTTTCAATTTTTAGGCCCAGATACAGCCAAAGAAATCGTCGTGACAAACCCCAACAAAATCGCGGATATGTGTGAAAAGGTCATTCCAGTCAAGGATGATTTGTATACGCCAAAAATCCCAGGTTCCGAACAAGAAATCACAGATCTAAGTTACAATCGTGCCAAAGAATTATATGGGGATCCTTTGCCTGAGATCGTTGAAAAGCGATTGAAAAAAGAATTAGATTCCATTATCGGAAATGGCTTCTCCGTGATTTACCTGATCTCCCAAAAACTGGTACACAAGAGCAATGAAGATGGCTACTTGGTGGGCTCGCGGGGATCTGTCGGTTCCAGTTTTGTCGCAACGATGACGGGGATCACTGAAGTGAATCCATTAGCTCCTCATTATTATTGCCCAGACTGTCAGTACTCGGAGTTTTATGAGGACGGGTCTTATGGTTCTGGCTATGATATGCCAGAAAAAAAATGTCCGAAATGCGGCACCCGACTAAACAAGGACGGTCATGACATTCCGTTTGAAACCTTCTTAGGTTTCCATGGAGATAAAGTCCCCGATATCGATTTGAACTTCTCTGGGGAATACCAGCCCGAAGCGCACAATTATACAAAGGTTCTTTTCGGAGAAGATTATGTTTACCGTGCAGGAACGATCGGTACGGTAGCAGACAAAACCGCATTCGGTTTTGTAAAAGGGTTTGAGCGGGATCACAATCTTCATTATCGTGCAGCAGAAGTGGACCGATTGGCCAAAGGGGCTACCGGAGTGAAGCGCACCACCGGACAGCATCCAGGGGGGATCATTGTAATCCCCGATTATATGGATGTCTATGATTTCACACCGATTCAATACCCAGCCGATGATATGAATTCTGAATGGAAGACGACACACTTTGATTTCCACTCGATCCATGACAATATTTTGAAACTGGATATTTTAGGACATGATGATCCGACAGTGATTCGGATGTTACAGGACTTATCTGGAATTGATCCAAAAACGATCCCTACCGATGATCCAGAAGTTATGCGTATTTTTGGCGGAACGGATGTTTTAGGTGTAACAGAAGAGCAAATTTATTCTAAAACTGGTACCTTAGGGATTCCTGAATTTGGGACCCGTTTCGTACGGGGGATGTTGGAACAGACCCATCCGTCCACCTTCGCAGAGTTGTTGCAGATTTCAGGACTTTCCCACGGAACGGATGTTTGGCTAGGAAATGCCGAGGAACTGATTCGGCGCGGTGATGCCAACTTGGCAGAAGTCATTGGTTGTCGGGATGACATCATGGTCTATCTGATTCATGCAGGATTAGATGACGGTATGGCTTTCAAAATCATGGAGACGGTTCGTAAAGGACAATGGAACAAGATCCCGGATGATTTGCGAGATACTTATCTGCAAGCGATGCGGGAAAATAATGTCCCTGAATGGTATATCGATTCTTGTTCTAAGATCAAGTATATGTTCCCCAAAGCCCATGCGGCAGCCTATGTATTGATGGCATTGCGGGTCGCTTACTTCAAAGTATATTTCCCAATTCTGTATTACTGTGCCTATTTCTCTGTTCGTGCGGACGACTTTGATTTGATCGCCATGTCAAAAGGCAAAGAAGCGGTAAAAGAGCGGATGCAAGAAATCAATGACAAAGGCATGGATGCATCGACAAAAGAAAAAAACTTGCTGACTGTTTTAGAATTGGCCAATGAAATGTTGGAAAGAGGCTATGAATTTGGCATGATCGATTTATATAAATCGGATGCTGAGAATTTTGTGATCGATGGCAACAAGCTGATCGCACCATTTCGAGCTGTACCAAGTTTAGGTCTAAACGTAGCCAAACAAATCTGTGAGGCCCGGAAAGATGGTCCGTTCTTGTCCAAAGAAGATCTGGCCAACCGAGGAAAAGTTTCCAAAACATTAATCGAATATATGACAGACAATGGTGTCTTGAAAGATTTACCGGATGAAAATCAATTGTCGTTGTTTGATATGCTATAAGGAAGAAATTTATTATCAACTATAAAAACGATTCGCAGGCACTATCTTTCTCAGAAATGATAGGTCCTCGAATCGTTTTTTTGTTTTATACATCGACACTTTTGCTGCATGTCATAATAAAACCATCAACAATAATGGAATGTAAATCATATAAATCAAAACGGAGTAGCCTAATGAAGAAGCAGCAAACTCTTCATCTCCCTGGTAATTTCTAACCAGGATCGGCACAGAATTTTGAACAGGCATCGATGCTTGGATGATAAAGACTTGCAACATCAATGAAGGAACCTGTATCCATTGACCAATCAGCCACACGATCAATGGAGAGAGGAGAAAACGACCTGCGAGGACACCGGCAAGATCCTTGGTCATACGTAAATTCTTGATACCACTATAGTAAACGATGATCCCAATGATAAACATGGATAGAGGCGTGGTCAACTCAGAAAGATAGCCTCCTAGGCCTGCAATAAATTTCGGTAAAGGAAAATCGAAGAGCATCCAGATCAATCCAATAATAAACCCAATCAATGCAGGAGAGAAGATTTTTTTCAACACAACTAAAGGGTGAAAGGAGACTTTTGCTTCTTCGAAACTAGGGCTGTCTCGAGCGATTTCATAGATCCCAACCGTCCAAAACAAACTAGTGTTGACAATATAATAAAGCAAGACATAAGGAACAGCCTTTTCGTCAAAAATAGCCAGGTTGATCGGTAATCCAATAAAAATTGTATTGGAAAAAGTAAACATGGTGGAGAAGGATCCATGATGAGTGGGAGCTACTTGAAAGAAACGCTGCCAAAGTTTACTGATCCCATAAGTAATGACAATGGATAATAATGGAATGATCATTCCAGAAAACAATGAAAGGAATTCATCGCGGGTAAAATTCTTGATGATATTCAAAAACATACTTGCCGGCAGTGAGAGATTCAAAACAAGTTTTGAAAAGGTATCTGCTGTACGATTTGAGAACCATTGCTTAAAAGACAACCAGTAGCCAATAAACATCAAACTAAAAATCACAAAAATATTGCTATATGCTTGGAACATGAACTCACCTCCCTTTCACTATAGCGAATCTTGATTCCATAATCAATTCAATCAGAAAAGAATACCCCAAAAAAGCAATCAATCATAACCACCCGTGAAACGGGTGGTTTGCTCTTCGGCTAGAAGCCTCTCTTACCGGCCTCGGCCTAAAAGGCCCTCTGAAAGCTTCCCCCCGCACCACTTCTACTCGCTGATTCTAAAAGAATCTCACTCTATCTCTTTTTGTTTTTAACTCCTGTAAACGGATCAACTTCTTCGAACAACGTAAGCTGATCTGCTGAATAATCTTCTTTTATTTGTTTACGAATATACTCAGCTATCTGCTCCTTATTTCGTCCAACCGTGTCCACGTAGTACCCTCGACACCAAAATTTTCGGTTCCCATAGCGATATTTCAACTCTGCATGACGGTCGAATATCATTAAACTACTTTTTCCCTTTAAATAGCCCATGAATTGCGAAACACTTAACTTTGGTGGAATACTTACAAGCAAATGAATATGATCTGCACAAGCATTTGCCTCAATGATCTCTACTCCTTTTCTTTCACAGAGCGTGCGAAGAATCTCACCTATACTTTCTCTATATTTTCCGTAAATGATCTGTCTCCGATATTTTGGCGCAAACACGATGTGATACTTACATCTCCATTTACTATGTGATAAACTTTCTTTGTCCTTTTCCATAAGGACACCTCCTATCTTTGATGGTGATGCGGTCGGGAAACCAACATCAGTTTAGCAATTTTGGGAGGTCTTTTTAATACCACGCTGGAAGCTCTTTTGAACCACCAGCACAGCAGGTGGTTTTCAAACATATAAAAAAACTATGACCGAGAAGAGTCGGTCATAGTTCTAAATTTATTTTCGTTGTTGTTTGCCGGCATTACGGCCTTTTGCATTTTTATGATTCAAGTTTTTTGGCGTTGTAGGCTGCGTCTGCTGCGTAGGAGTGACATCTTTCCGAGGCGTCACGACCGTTTTAGGCGGATTGGCTTTCATTTCTGCTTCAACTTGCGCACGAATCTTAGGTTTCATGATGACATTTGTAATAAAGGTTTGCAGGCAGCTGAAGACCCCGCCGACAACCCAGTATAACGTTACACCAGCAGGTGCACTTAATGACATGAAGACAATCATCAATGGCGAAACGATCAACATTGTTTTCATCGTTTTTTTCTGTTCTTCTGGGATTCCAATGGTTGAAATATATCCTTGTATGAGATACGAAATACCAGCAATGGCTACAAATAGGAAACTTGGTTGTCCTAAGGAAATCCCAAAGAATTCCGAATTTTGAATCCCTTGTGTGTAACGAGCAGTAAAATACAAAGCTGAAAATATTGGCATCTGAATCAGCAGCGGCAAGCAACCGATTCCGCCAAACATGCTGACATTATTTTCAGAATAAATTTTTTGCATGTCTGCTTGTGCTTGCATTTGTTCTTCACGAGTGGTCGCTTTTTTCAAGTTGGCTTGTGCGATATCTACCTGCGGTTTCAAGAACTGCATTTTTTCACTTTGGATCATCGTTTTCTTCGATTGATGGATCCCAAGCGGTAAGATAATAAGGCGTACAACGATTGTCACAGCGATAATTGCCCAACCATAAGACCAATCGAAGTTTTCTACCAGCATGGTGATCAAATTACCTAATGGTTTCACTAAGAAACGATAGATCATGCCGTTTTCATTCGGTGTTCCATCAGAGTTTGTGCTGACACATCCGGATAAAGTCAGTAAAAGTCCTAACAATCCAGACGAGAGCAGCCATTTATTCATTTTTGACATTCTTTTCTTCCTCTTCACTATAAATTTAGACAAAAATAACTATACTAAAAAAGACCGACTATTTCAATGTACAAAAGGAAATTCATTGAAAAATCAATCTTTCGTCGTAGATTTAGTAACCATATTCAACATCAAAACTTGTTCTTTCCTTGATAGAAGGATCTTCTTGGATCTTTGTACTTGTCACTTTACCAGAAGGAGACGGTGAATCTTTGACTGCTTCAACAAAAGCGTCTACCTGTTTCTCTTCGCCGATAGCTTCGATCGTTACTGAACCATCAGATTCATTTTTGACGGATCCTTGGATCCCCATCCGGTCCGCTAACAATTTTGTCGTGTAACGAAAACCGACTCCTTGGACTCGGCCTTGAACTTGAATGCGTATTTTTTTCATCAAATCACCCCCTCGTTTCAGTCAACCTCTATGGTATATGATAGCGTTTTTCTAACGAAAGAACAAGTTTCATCCTTTGACTCATGCTATAATGAGGCGAGGTGAACAGGATGAGGGAAATTCTTTCAAAAAAAAATACATTGATCAAAGAGGTCAAAAAACTCGCACAAAAAAAATACCGCAATCAAACCAATACGTATATAATCGACGGTTGGCATTTGGTACAAGAAGCCATTGCAGCATCGGCACCGATCAATTATCTATTTGTTACTGATAAAGGAATCCAAGAAACCGGCAATCAGTTAAAAGACTATCAAGACAAAGTATTTCGTATCTCCGATGAAGTAGCTGCTTTTCTATCAGATTTACCGACACCCCAAGGGATCTTTGCAGTGATCGAAAAAGAGACGGTTCAAGAAACGATTCATGGAAATTGGCTGATTTTAGATAATGTCCAGGATCCAGGGAATGTTGGGACCATGATTCGTACAGCCGATGCTGCGGGTTTTGCTGGGGTCTTTTTAGGAACAGGCACAGCTGATCGTTACAGCACAAAAGTCTTGCGTAGTATGCAAGGCAGCAACTTTCATTTACCGATCCTTGAAGGGGATGTGCCAGCATTCATTCAAAAATTAAAAGTCCAAGGGACTGCTATTTACGGGACTGAGTTGAATAAAGAAGCGGTTTCTTATACGGAGTTATCTAAGAAAGGAACAGCTGCGTTTATCTTAGGGAACGAAGGACAAGGCGTCCATCCAGATATTTTAGCGTTGACCGATCAAAATGTCTATATTCCTATCTATGGGCAAGCAGAATCACTGAATGTAGCTATTGCTGCCGGTATTTTGATGTACTTTTTTGTCAGTTAGACTTTTTTAAGGAACTGTTAAACTCAAAGCAACTCTTTGGATTCTCCTAGAATTCTGTCTGAGCAGATGCTATACTTCTATTTGTAAGAAATAAGCAGTATCAAAAAGGTGGCAGGCATAAATCTATGACAGAAAAATGGCAAGAAGATAGCGAGTATATGTCTTATGTAGCAGATTTGTTAGAGACAGAAGCTGTAAAAAAATTAGCCAATTATGTTCAACATATGAGTTCCACACGTTTAGAACATTCGATCAGCGTTTCTTATTACAGTTATAAATTGGCAAAAAAATGGGGCGGCAATGCTCGTGCAACAGCTCGGGCTGGATTATTGCATGACCTTTTCTATTATGATTGGCGTACAACCAAATTCGATGAAGGAACACATGCCTATATGCATCCGCGAATTGCCGTTAAAAACGCAGAGAAAATTACTGAATTAAGTGATCTCGAGCGGGACATTATTTTGAAACATATGTGGGGAGCAACCATTGCACCGCCCCGATATAAAGAAAGTTATATCGTAACCATGGTGGATAAATATTGTGCGGTGAAGGAAGCATCAGAACCAATGACTCAAGCCATGAAAGCAAAATGGCAACAACGGTTTTGGCATAAACAACGACCAACACATCTCTAATAAAACAGGCAAGCGCCTAGAATCTGAAGTGATTTATCAGATTCCAGGCGCTTTTTTTGTATGGTGGTGAAACAATTGGATTGTGGTGCTCATGATTCCATTCAAAGGGCATACTTACGCTAGTTTCCAAAGAAAAATTCGAGAATAGTCATCAAAAAGATGATGATTGCAATTCCGCCTATAGCTAACGCATGTCTTTTTTTGTGCATGAACAAAATGGCGATATATTCTCGTAAAAAAGCATTCGGCAAGTAATAGAAGGCTGTGTGTGAGCCAATCCCATCTGCTTTGACATGCGCTTGGTCGGCGTACATCCCTGCCCGGAAAATATGATAGTTATTGGAAACAAAGATTGCGTGATATCCTTCTGGACGTAACGAATCCATGATTTCTTTGGAGAATTTCATATTTTCGTAAGTCGTTGTCGAATTGGCTTCCACTAAGATTTCACTTTCAGGGATTCCTTGAGAAACGGCATATTCTTTCATGGCCACTGCTTCAGGAATTTTTTCGTCGCTGCCTTGACCACCGGACATCAAAAGACGAGGGGCTGTTTTCTTCGCACGAAATTGAAGATGATAAAATGCGATGGCTTTATCGATCCGTTGGGCTAATAATGGAGAAACTTTCTCGCCATTAAGGAGCCCTGCCCCTAAAACTATAATGAAGTCCTGGTCATAGCGGGGATGATTGAATTGATAAATAACCGAGATCGACAAAAAATTAAGAAAAACCACAAAAAAATAAAGCAGCGATGCCGGAAAAATTGTAAATAAAACACTGACCCAACTTGGTAAGGCATGTAAAAAGGAATCCGATACCAACAAGATCGTTAAAACGATAGCTAAAACCAATGTCAATAGGTTGGCCAATGAGTGGGATTCTCGGCGTAAAACGACGATTGAATTCCAATAGAGGAAAATAATCAATCCATACAAACCAAAAAGAAAAACGAATAGAAAGCCAACTAATGCAACAGCTAAAATCCCGCCGACTAAAATATCTTCTGTCCGATAAAGATTAACGAGCAAATAAATCCCAAAGGTCAAGATGAAGACATTAAAAAGCAAACCATTCACTAAACGATGCTTGTTTTTAAAATAGGAATATAAAAATAATCCGGCCAAACTAAGCGGGGCTAAGATAAAAAAACTGCCAGTACGTAATTCCGAAATGGACAAATAGGCCAATAAAGCGGCAATCGTCCAACAACACTCGAAAAGATATCTGGGTCATCTTTTTTCTTGCGGTACCAAAAAACAAAAATCGCTCCTAAGATATAAGCGATACTGAAAAGCCCAATTTGTGTAAAATCCATTCTTTTCACTCCTTTAAATCTAAGAACAGTATACCTAATTTTCGAAGAAAAAGCTTGCAGATGTGGTCAAAGTTGCTGAATTTTCTTGAATTCGCTACAATGGATAGAGAAGAAAGAAGGAGGCACAAGCATGGAATTAGGTGAAGTGATCCGAGTAACACTCCCAGCGTTTTATGTTGTCGGAAAAGAAGGGAAAGGTCTTGCTGAAGAAGGCCCTTCATGGGTACCGGCACTATGGGATCTTGCAACGAAAGATTTTGAAGAAATCGATTTTTTGCTAGCCGATCAAGAAGCGGAAAATCTGCAGTTCTGGGGATTGATGAGTGACGGAGAGAACTGGCTTGAACCATGGCAAGAGACAGGACGTTACCTTGCGGGTGTCCAAGTCACTACGGATAATTTTCCACCAGTAGATTGGGTCCGTTGGGAAATGCCAGAGATGGAATACATGGTCGTAAAAACAAATGAATCCAATCTAAACATGATGACAGAGAAGATGTTGAGAGAAGTTCTTCCAGAAAATAATGTTCAACTGGCAGCAGCTATTCAGGAACACTACCTGCCTAATTTTCAAGAAGGGGAAGTAGAACTGTATTTTCCTATTGAGCCGATTGCGCCTGTTGTGACCAAAGAAGAGTTACTCTCTTAACAAAAAACTTCCAGTGTTTTAGTGATCACCGGTCTTACCGGCAACGCCAAACACTGGAAGTTTATTTTTGATTAAAAGAGGTTTGTAAAGAAATTGGCAACTGATCGCCAGCCGATAACAAAAATATTTGCTTTTTCAACGGCTTTAGTAGTGATCAGCTCAGTAGTAGGGACTTCTTTACTACCATCCATATAACCTAATGTATCTGCAGGAATCGTTGCTGTTACTTTTCCTAAATTCGTTGCTTTGGCAACTGGTGCAGAGACAGTTTCTTCGTTCATTGTTTTGTTATAATCGATTGTTGTGGTGAAGTCTTTTGGATCCATATCTTTACGTACCCAAACAGAAAGATCTTTTTTTACCGCTATGGGAACAGTAAGTTCTTTGCCGTTTTTAACAGCGACCGTTTTTGTATCTGCTAACTGATCACCAGCAGATAGAATAGGAACTTGCTCCCACGCATCAAATGAGTAATCCATTAGTTTGCCTGTTTCGGTGAAACGTACACTAGGATTCTCAGCATGACCGTTGACGTTTAACACTACGGTGATAATACGCTGGCCATCTCGCACAGCCGTTCCAACAAAGCAAGCACCTGCTAAATCAGTGGTTCCGGTTTTCAAACCGTCAACACCATCTTTGGCGTTGATGAAACCAGGTAGCATCCAGTTCCAGTTGACCATCTCAACTGGTGAGTAGGAACCTTCACCAAATGTTTTGGTAACCGTGCTGGTGACTTCTAATACTTCTGGGAAGTCTTGGAGCAAATGTCTCGCTACGATGGCGACATCTTTTGCAGATAATTCATTTTCATCAGTGGAAGTGGAACCAGGGTAAAGGTTTTCTCCCAGATAGGTGTTATTCAGTCCGGAAGCATTGACAATCTTAGCATCTGTGATTCCCCATTCAGTGAGTTTGTCTTTCATTTGATCGACAAAGGCTGGCTCCGACCCGGCAATTTTCTCTGCTAGGGCAACGACCGCAGCATTAGCTGATTGAATGTAGCTCGCTTCATAAAGGTCTTTAACGGTGTATTGAACATCACGATGCAAAGGAACATTGGACAAGTCAGGTGTGACACTGAGGTCGGATGCATATTGTGAGATTTCAATAGGGTCTTCCCAAGTCAATTTGCCTTCCTTGACTTGTTCTGCTACTAGATACAGACTAATGATTTTTGTCACTGAGGCGATGCCCATCGGGGTTTCTCCCTCTTGGTCATATAAAATCTTGCCTGTATCGAAATCCACTGAAAAAGCAGCTTTTGCATCGATAGAAAAGTTTTTGATTTCTTCAGCGGTAAATGTAGTCTCCTCAGCGTGGGAGATCAATGGTATTCCGGCAATAAAAAAGAGGGTTGCTAGACCCGCAATCAATGAATACCAGATTTTGGATAATTTCTGCATAGGTAAACTCCTTCGTTTCTGTATCTAAATCAAAAGTTTAACAAAGAGTTTCCTGAGTTGCAATACTCTAACAGAAAGTTCAAAAATTCGTAAGAACCAGCTTTTTTCTTCTTGCCGAATCACACCAGTGATTGCTTTGTCTTGAAGCAATAGTTGTTTTTAGACACAAAAAAAAGCTTTTCTTTAACGAACAAAGAAAAGCAGTTTTTTTATCTAATAAAACTATCGGCGAATATGATTTCGGGGATCCTCACTTTGCACTTTTACAGGTACTTTCACTGCTCTTGTTTCTTGCTGCATCAATTGGCGGGCAAGAAACAGCGTTCCTCCAAGTAATGCGGCTAAACCAAAGATTGAAAAAAGTGAAACAAACGTCGCTAACATAGAAATCCCTTCTTTCTGATTTTAATTAATGTGGAAGGTAGGAATCGAACCTACACCTTAATCTATGAACGATCATCTATCACTCAACGGAACACCTTGTTCAACCACTTCTTATTACTATCATAGCATGAACTGTCTAAAAATGCTGGTAGAAAGTCTGAGCATTTTCAGAGGAAATCAAGAATAAATAATGAAGAAACTTTGAAGAAATCATTCGATCTTTGTCAAAGGATATTGCCAATCTTCTGCTTCATCATAAAGGGTGAAGCGCTGGTCCTTTTGTTCAATGATCAAATGGTAACCCAATGAATCTAGTAAAACCAATCTTGATGGGGTCAGCTCAACGATCACAGTAGGTGAATGTTTCCCATCAATTGTCAGTGAATGCTCCTCTGTGATCTCAATGGATACAGTGTCTTTCATTTTTGAAGTGAACTGCCATTTCCCCACGAATTGTTGGCGGGGCTCAGGTTTTTGCTTTTCTTTTCTTAATATGAGCGAACTGGCAACACCGGTCAAAAGTGACAGACCAATCAACAGTAAACGTTTTTTCACATTTTCACATCCATTCCTACCTATGATGGAACTAGTATACCATGGGGAACAAAGAAATCCTCCTACTTTGGTCGGAACTTTAAAAGTTTTTAATTGACCGTATAATCCATTTATCAAAATCTTACAGCCCTCAGAAAATACCAGAAAATTGCAGCGGCAGCGGATAGCTGCAGCAATGATGCTGACCCAAAGCATTGTTCCATAGCTTATGGTAAAATCAGATAGAAAGTTTTCTGCTTTCTCCTACTTTAATTGAAAGAGAGTCTTTCACTGAGAATCAGAACATCATCAATTACTAGATCAACTGATTTAGCGTTTATTTAAGGAAGTCCGGCTGTTTTAAGGCCGAGGTATTAATGGAGAGGGAAAAAGATGGAATATCCAAATAGTCACTTAGCGATATTTATTATTCGGGAAAATCGCTTTATTGCCCGCTGTCGATTGATGTCAGGGGAGGAAGTAATCGTTCACGTCAAAAATACTGGTCGAGGAAAAGAGGTACTTGTTGCTGGTGCGTTAGTCACTTTGCAATACTGGAATAGTCCAAAGAGAAAAACTAATTATGATTTGATCGCAGTAAAAAAGGGCGACCAATGGATCAATATCGACAGTCAAGTCCCAAACCGTTTGGCCTATGAATCCTTATTGGACGGAACGATTCTTTTACCGCAGATCACAGGCAATCTAACTTTACTAAAGAGAGAAGTGACGTATCACCGTTCAAAGTTTGATTTTTATTTTGAAACAGACGTCGGAGAAAAGGGCTTTATAGAAATCAAAGGGATGACTTTGGAAAACAAACGAGTGGGTGCTTTTCCAGATGCGCCCACCAGTCGCGGATTGAAACATGTAAGTGAACTGATAGATGCCAAGAAAGAAGGGTACTATGCCGCGGTATTGTTTGTCGTCCAATTTGAAGACATTGATGTCGCGACGATCCATCGTGCCATGCAACCAGAGCTAGCAAAAAAAATCGGACAAGCAATTGCAGACGGAATCCAAGTTTTCGCGTATAATTGTCTTGTGGATGAAACCAGCATTTCCATTAATAAAGCAGTACCTTTTGATCTTATGGCTGCTTTTGAAGACCCAAACTTATAAGGAAAGAGGGAATATGAATGATTCATTTAGGGATAATCGGTACAAATTGGATCACGGATCAATTTGTACAAGCTGCACATGAAACGGGACGCTACCATCTAACGGCTGTCTATTCTAGAAAACTGGCGACTGCTCAGTCTTTTGCAGAGAAATACGGAGAAGTGACTTGTGTAGATGATTTAACGGCTTTCTTTCAACTAGAAGAATTAGATACAGTATATATTGCATCTCCCAACAGTTTGCATTTTGAACAAGCAAAACAAGGAATTTTGTCAGGAAAAAATGTGATCGTCGAAAAACCTGCCTTTTCGACACCATCAGAAATGGCTGAGATCATTGAATTGGCCAATGAAAATCAAGTTTTATTTTTTGAAGCAGCGCGCAACATTCATGAGAAAAGTTTTGACACCATTGCGTCTGTCTTAACTGAACATGGCAATATCATTGGTGCAAACTTTACCTATATGAAATACTCTTCACGGTATGATGCAGTGTTAGCAGGAGAGGAGCCAAATATTTTTTCTCCCCATTTTTCTGGCGGCGCATTGGTAGATCTTGGTGTTTATCCCGTTTATGCAGCACTAGCTTGGTTTGGCAGACCACAAAATGTTTATTATTTTGCCCGGAAAATCGTGACAGGAGTCGATGGGATCGGTACGATCATTTTACGTTATGAAACTTTTGACGTAACCATTCAAACTGGAAAAATCGGCAACTCTGACTTGAAATCAGAAATATATTTTGAAAATGGAACACTGGAACTAAATGCAGTCAATGCCATTGAACAAGCGGTATTTTATGACCGTACAAATAATGAAACGGTATTACCGGTGACTGCGCAGGCAAATCCGATGGTCGAAGAAGCTGCAGATTTTGCAGAAGTCATCGAAAATAAAGCAGATCCCCAATTGGGTGCGCGCTATGAAGAATGGATCGAATTAGCTCGTGATGTCAATGAAGCGATCTATCTCATGAGAAAACACGCAGAAATCTCCTTTGACGCAGACAAAGAGTAAGGAATGGAATGTATGACAGCAACTTATTTAGCAGAAGTTTGGCAAGAAAAATGGCAAAGCAGCGGCTTTTCTGCGCCATCACTGATTCAAGAACGGGTTTACCCCCTCTTGAAATCAAGACAATCAGTAGTAGGCGTTTCACCGACAGGTTCAGGGAAAACATTGGCCTATTTACTACCTTTATTGGAAACTGTAAAAGTTGGTGAAGGCAATCAGCTCCTGATTTTGACCTCTTCCCAAGAACTGGCCATGCAGGTCACACAGGTCGCACGAGATTGGGCCCAGCTTTTAGATTTGCAGATTTTACCACTGATTGGCGGCGCAAATACTAAGCGACAAATTGAAAAGTTGAAGGCCAAACCAGAAGTTTTGGTGGGGACACCAGGACGAGTATTGGAATTGATCAAATTAAAAAAAGTCAAAACGCAACAGATTCACGGGGTAGTCTTGGATGAAGTGGATCAATTACTGAAAGAAGGGGCCTTTGGGCTCGCTAGCAAAATCTTGACGCTTATTCCAAAACAGGCGACTCGCAGTTTCTTCTCTGCAACTGCCAATGAGGTTCTAAAAGAAATTCAAGAACTGGCTTTTGAAACACCACAGGTCATTGATGTGACAGAGGAAGACCAGAGCAAAGGGGTGATCCATCATTATTATTTGAATTACCCGAGTCGTAAACTAGTGGATGCTTTGCGCCGGTTGGCTTACTTACCAGATTTTCAGGGATTGATTTTTTTCAATGAATTAAGTGCATTAGGTAATGCTGAAGAAAAACTGCTCTTTCATGGTTTGCCAGTCGCCTCCCTTGCTTCAGACCAGAACAAACTGACCCGCCGTGCTTCGCTTGATGGGTTCCGTCAGGGAAAGATTTGTGAATTACTAACGACAGATGTTGCTGCCAGAGGATTGGATGTCGATCAGCTGGGGTATGTGGTCAACACCGAGGTTCCACAAGAGAAAGAATCTTATCTTCACCGAGCAGGTCGTGTGGGACGGATGGGAAATGAGGGCACAGTGATCACGATCGTCCAAGACCATACATTAAAGGATCTAAAGAAAATTGCCGCACAGCTGGATGTAACGCTGCAAGAAGTTTTCTTACATGGAGGTGCGCTTCACACAGAGCGTCCGGAAGTTAAAAGTGAACCTAAAAAAGAGCAGAGTGTGCAGAAAAATTCCAGAAAAACTTCTGAAAAATTACACACTATTCCAAAGAAAACGAAGAAAAAGCAAAAAAACCAAAAAGATAAAGGCAAAAGACGCCATTGAGCGTCTTTTTGTGTTACCATTAACGGTGGTTAATTACTAGTGTGTAATATTGAGGAGGCATTTTCGTGAATTCAAGGAAAGAAGAAATCTTTCAGACGATCGAACTGCACAAACAAGGTCTGACAGCCTTAGAGGTTGCGGAGATTTTACAAATCGATCGCAGTAATGCAAGCCGTTATCTCAGTGAATTATTTAAAGAAAATAAAATCAGCAAGCGTGCTGGTCGTCCAGTAATCTATGAACCATTGAATGAGGAAGTTCATGTGGATGTGTCCTCCGAGGTTAGTTTTGAAAGTCTGGTGGGCGTTCAAGCTTCTTTGAAAGTCAGTATCCAACAGGCGAAAGCGGCCATTCTATATCCGCCCCGTGGACTGCATACTATTATATTCGGCGAAACCGGGACCGGGAAATCATTATTTGCGGAGTGTATGTATCATTTCGCTGTGGAATCAAAAATGCTGAAAAAAGATGCCCCATTTGTTGCGTTTAATTGTGCGGACTATGCGCAAAATCCCCAATTGCTATTTGGTCATATCTTTGGGATCCGCAAAGGAGCATACACTGGCGCTGCGGAAGATAGTCCCGGACTAATGGCGAAAGCCGATGGCGGTATTTTGTTTCTGGATGAGATTCATCGTTTGCCGCCGGAAGGCCAAGAAATGCTCTTTACCTTTATCGACAAGGGAGTCTATCGTCCTCTAGGTGAAAGCAATCAAGTGTACGAAGCTTCTGTGCAGATCATCGGTGCTACAACAGAATCTTCAGAAACATTTTTGACGACATTCAACCGAAGGATTCCAATGGCCATCACTTTGCCGAATGTGGAGAGTCGTTCACTGGATGAACGATATGAAATCATCTCCTTATTTATCAAGCAAGAAGCAACTCGGCTCAATCAACGGATCGACGTTGAGCGAGATGCGATTTTGGCCTTTATGCTGTATGAAGCAGAAGGCAATATCGGCCAAATCAAACGTGATTTGAAATTAGTCTGTGCCAAAGCATTCCTCCATTATCGGACCTACGGCAAAAAGCATTTATTGATTCGTAAAGAAGATTGTTCATTGCAAGTCCAAAAAGGATTGTTGAAAATCAAAGAAATGTCGGAACGCCTCGATCGATTTTTAGAAGGCAAAGGCGATTTTTTGAGTTTCGAGCCTGGGGATCAAGATGTTGTTTGGTCACAAGATCCTCAAAGAAATATGCAGGTTTACAATGAGATTGAAGAGAAAGTCAGCAGCTTGATCGAGACAGGTGTTGCAACGATCGATCTGGAAAATCTGATTTCCAAGGATGTGGATGCCTATTTTGAAATGTATGTAGAAGAGCTGACGCAAAATCCCGTTCACAAAGAGTTGATTCCAGAAGATATTTGGAAACTGACCAATCACCTTTATGATATCGCTGAGCAAAAATTGGATCGTACATACAATGAAAAAGCACGTTTTGCCTTTGCACTTCATCTTCAAAGTACATTAGAACGCGTAAAAGAAGGCCACATGATCGTTCATCCAGACTTAAATACGATTCGGAAAAATCTGAAATCAGAGTTTCAGGTGGCGATGGATCTATCAACTATTATTGAAGAGGAACGACACGTGGAGATCCCCTTCGATGAAATTGGCTTTATTAGTATGTTTCTAGCTATTCAGGTGAAAAAACAGATCATGCCGCTTGAGAAGGTAGAAGTCGTCGTCTTGATGCATGGAAGAGCAACAGCTAGCAGCATGCTGGAAACCGCACAGGAGCTATTGGAAACCACTAGCGGTTATGCAATGAATATGTCATTGGATACAGAAGTGGGCGCAATGTACGAAAAGTTACTGGCCTATGTTTCTAAGAATAAAGATAAATTAAGTAATGGTCTATTGCTTCTCACTGATATGGGATCATTGAACTCTTTTGCAACACTTATTTATGAAGAAACGGGCATTCGGACGAAAGCAATCTCCATGTCCAGTACGATGATCGTGCTGGAAGCTTTGCGCATGGCAGAGAGTGGACGCAGTCTCGAGGATATCTATCAAAACATCCAGCGTTCCTTTGAGACGATCGTTCAAGAGCAATTCCGCACGGTTCGGGAAGCCAAAGGCAATAAAAAGGCAGTAATCGTTACGTGCTTTACGGGAGAAGGTGTCGCTGCCAAGCTGTATCAGCGCATCTATCCGGTCGTCGATCAAGAGAAGGTCGAAATTATTCAAATGCAATTTATTGAGAAAGAAACCTTCAAGAAACACATCGATGGGTTGCTAGAAGAATATGAGATCAAAGCCATCGCTGGCACAGTAGATATCGATTATCAAAACATTCCTTTCTTTTCGGCTTATGATGTCTTTGATGACGAACGGTTGAATGTGCTGAAGCGAATCGTTTCTGATGAAGTTCCCATCGAGAAAATTGTACGCTCTCTTGAAAATACCCTTACGCATGTCGGGTCTGTCTATCATTTGATCGAGAGCTTGCAACGAATCGTCCATCAGGTTCAGAATCAGCTGCATGTGACACTAGAACCGACTGTAGATGCCGGGTTAGTGATCCACCTAGCTTTTCTTGTGGAGAGCAATTTGAAAAAGGAACCTTCCCGAGCATTTAAGGATTTAGCAAACTTCCAAAAGCGGTATCGAATCGAGACCGATGTATTGCGAACGAACTTGCTGCAAATCGAAAAAAATTATCAAATCAAGATCTCTGAAGATGAGATTGCGTATCTCACACAGATGTTCTTAGAAAATGAAATAAAAAATCATCATGAATCCGCACACAATATTAGTGTGTAATGAGAAAAAGTAAAAGTGTGTAAGCGTTAAATTGGTGCAGACCATTGTTATATCAAGGTTTGCACTTTTTTTATTTTGGCACGCTTTTTGCTTTATAGTTAAGTGTAAATAATAATTTAGAAAGGAGTGACAATGATGGCGAAAAAAACGATTATGCTCGTATGTTCTGCTGGCATGAGTACTAGTTTGTTGGTAACAAAAATGCAAAAAGCAGCTGAAGCAAAAGGAATGGACGCAGATATTTTTGCAGTTTCCGCTTCAGAAGCAGACCAACATTTAGAATCAAAACCGGTGGATGTTCTATTGTTAGGCCCACAAGTACGTTTTATGAAATCACAGTTTGAACAAAAATTAGCACCTAAAGGGATTCCTTTAGAAGTCATCAACATGGCTGATTATGGCATGATGAATGGCGAAAAAGTTTTAGCACAAGCAGAAAGCTTAATGAAGTAGTGAAGTAAGAGGAGGATTTTTTTGATGGACGAGCAAAATTTGGAAGCCATTATGGGTTTGATCATGTATGGCGGAAATGCGAAAAGTGATGCAATGGAGGCAATTGCGGCAGCCAAAGAAGGAAATTTTGAATTGGCAGACCAAAAGATTGCGGATGCTGAAGCATCTTTAGTAGAAGCACACCACTCACAAACTGGTTTGTTGACACAAGAAGCACAAGGCAACCATATGACAGTGACCTTGTTGACGGTTCATTCGCAAGACCATCTAATGACATCAATCGCATTTACAGATCTAGCGAAAGAAATCATTGATATTTATCGACGTATGAGTAACGAATAATCTTTGAACGGATAGAAGTAGTTATTTGTTGATTTTATCTCTTAGAAAAATCTTCTTTGGCGAATAGAACTTATAGGAGGACATAAAAATGGATGGATTAACGAGTTGGATGGAGAAATACATTCTCCCCGTAGCAGCGAAGATCGGTGCTCAAAAGCACTTAGTGGCGTTGCGTGATGCGTTTATTGGAACAATGCCCGCGACAATGGCTGGTTCGATCGCTGTAATGATCAATGCGATCATTCGCGATCTGCCGCCACAGTTTTGGCCTAGTTATGATGCAAGTACAATTCCAGTTATACGTGAAATTATTAGTATTAATGGGTTTGTTTGGAATGGTACATTAGCTGTAGCTGGATTGGTTTTTGCTTTTTCTTGGGGGTATAACTTAGCCCGAGCATACCGTGTCAATGACCTTGCCGGTGGGATCGTCGGAATGGCGACACTGATCCAAGGAATCGCTTTTTCATATAGCACGTCTGTTGCGACGACAGTTCCTGCAAATTTGATGGATGAAATCAATGCTGGTACAGCAACAACTGGTTGGTCAGCAACAGCTGAAGGAATTACAGCTGGCGGCTGGGGCTGGTTGAATTTGAACCATCTAAATGGGAATGCATACTTTACTGTAATGATCATGGGAGCAATCTCAGTCATCATTTTCTGTAAATTAATGTTAGCCAATATTACAATCAAAATGCCGGATTCCGTTCCACCAGCAGTTTCGAAAGCTTTTGCCGCAATCTTACCGGCAACGATCGCTTTGTATGTTATTGCTATTATTAACTTTATTGTTGGACAATTGACGGATGGACAATTGATTATCGACCTTGTTCAGAAATATATTGCTGAACCATTCTTGGGTCTTTCTCAAGGAATAGGTGCAGTCTTGATCGTTACTGTTTTTGTGCAAATCTTCTGGTTCTTTGGTATCCATGGTCCAAACGTATTGGCACCAGTTTTGGAAGGTATCTGGGGACAAGCACAGTTGATCAATATTGATATTTTCCAAAAAGGATATGATGGAAAAACTGGAACAAGCGCGGTATTAGCAGCCATTGAAGATGGAAAAGCGTATATGTGGGTTCGTGGATCATTCGATGCATTTGCATGGTTTGGTGGTTCAGGTGGAACGATCGTTCTTTTGATCGCCATCTTAGTTTTCTCTAAACGTGCAGACTATCTGACAGTTGCCAAATTATCAATTGGACCTGGTATCTTCAATATCAACGAACCAGTCATGTTTGGTTTGCCAATCGTATTGAATGCGATCATGTTCATTCCATTCATTATTGCACCACTTGTTGCTACAACAATTGGTTGGTTAGCTACTTACTGGGGATTAGTCTCACCAGTTTCTCAACAAGTAACTTGGGTTGTGCCGCCAATGTTATTATCATTCTTAGCAACCGGTGCAGACTGGCGTGCGCCAATCGTCACTTTAGTATGTATGGTGGTCACCTTCTTCATCTGGGCGCCATTTGTTATCTCAGCAAATAAAATTGATCCAAAATTAGGCGAATAGCCCTTTAATCGAGAGGAACTGCTATCGCTTCATAGTTGAGGTAGCAGTTCTTCTTTTCATTCATTAAGAATACAGTTAGAAAACAGCAGCAAGAAAACTGCTCGAGGAGGAATAAAAAATGATCTCAATCGCAAGTGCTATGCAACAAGATGCAATCAAAGAATTATTAGAAGGATACAATGAAGACGGTGTGTCTTACACATTTAAAGAAAAACAAGGGATCAAATTGATTTTTACTACCACAGCTGACGATGCAGAAGCAGCAGCTAAAAAAGCGAAAGAATTGATTAAGGCCCAACCATGGGGATCTGTGCTATACTTTCAAGCAACCGCTGTTTGATGTCGTAATACAACTGATGTCAGGGACGATTAAATAGATAGGGATGAATCAAAATGATAAAAAACGGCTTATTTTTGTGCAGTATCGGGTTGCTTGTGATTTTGTATAGCATGAACCCAAGCAATATGCGTTTAGACATTTTCAGTTTTACTACTGGAATTGCTTTGCTGATAGGCGGCGGTTTGTTGTTTATGAAAGGCAAGAAAAAAGCTGATCAATCAAATGGAGGACAGTCTAAATGAAAATTGAAAAAACATTGAACGTTCCAAGTCCAGTCTTTTTCGATAAAATAATCGACTCAGTGATATTTGATATCCGCAAGGCAACAGGCAAAACGGTTTCCCGCAAACAGTTAGCCGGATATGAGTACGTCAAGGAATTTTCAGCTTCCAGCCGTGCAAAAATCAAAATTGAAGAAGTCATTGAGAATCAAGTCTATCAGTTTCGGACAGAGACAACCAAAAATGAGTTTGTCGTTCGCTATGAGCTGGAAACGATAAATGAAAAGCAGACAAAGGTAATTTATACGGAAACGATGAAGTCATTCGGTATTTTGCAACAAATGAATGATATGCTGCTTGGAACGATTCTAGGTTATTTTAAACGAAAACAATTCAAAAAAATGCTGGTTATGATGGAAGAATCATATTAAAGGGGTCCTGTGACGCCTTTTTTGTGTTTTCCAGGTAGGTAATAGGAGGAAATCGGATGAGTGATGTACGTAGAATGGATGAAGCAGGCCCACAAGAAGTTTTGGACTTAGTGGCTTATGCTTTCCAATGGGAATTAAGTGAGAAAAATAAAGAGCGTTATCGCTTACTAGCAGAGAATTCATGGAACTATGGTTCGTATGATGATCAAGGAAAGTTGGCTAGTCAAATCATGGCCACACCTTTTGCCATTGATTTTCATGGAACAAGCTATCCGATGGCAGGAATCGGTTTTGTTGCGTCATATCCAGAATATCGAAGTCAGGGAAGAATCGACCGCATCATGCGCCGCATCTTGGAAGATTGTTATGAGCAGGGAATTGTCCTTTCCTATTTAGCACCTTTTTCTTTTCCCTTTTATCGTCGCTATGGGTATGAATACGTCTTTGAACGTATGGTCTATGACGTTGCTGCTCATGAATGGGCCGATAGTCCCAAAGTAACAGGTTCGATTCAGCGTCTGCCATGGTCAGAGGCTAAAAGTGTGATCCACGATATTTATCATGCTATGCCAAGACATAAAAAAGGCGGATTGCTGCGAGCAGATTGGTGGGAAACGATCAAATTTACGTATCGTAAGCCGTATACATTTGCCATTTACCGCGATGAAGCTGGGAATAATACCGGTTATCTAGTTTATACGATTCAAGAAGGCAAATTCATCATTGAAGAGTGGGGTTACTTAAATATTGATGCTTATCACGGATTGAATCGATTGATTGTCTCTCATGCCGATTCTGTTGCCCGAATCATTTATCAACCAGGTTATGACAATGATATTCGCCAGGCAATTGCTGCCAAACCAATAGCACACTATCAGGTGAGACCGGATATGATGGCGCGAGTAGTCGATGTTCATCGCTTTTTGACGCAATATCCCTTTACTTATCAGCTAAATGGAGCTTTTGCTATTGAGATCCAAGAAGATAAATATGCGCCTTGGAACAATGGGATTTATGAAATCTCTATCAAGGACGGTCAGCATTCAATCGAAAAAGTAACGCAGACGCAACAACCAATAGTAAAAACAACCGTGCAGCGTTTTGTCCAGTTATTTATGGGATACCAAACAGTTGATACAATGGTTTTCTTGGAACAATTAGTGGCAGATGATGCAGCAATAAACTGCATCAAGTCTAATCTTCCAATAGGAAAACCAATATTAGAAGACTATTTCTGATTTATCGAGTCGTCCAACCAGCAAAATACCTGATGGTCCCCTCGCGTTTTAGGTAGGAATCCTTTAAGAAATGAGAGCAGTGATACGGACAGCTGATGGACCAGATCTGTTTTATCATCTTTGGTTTTAACTTGCTTCTTAGACAAGTGTTCTGTTGCAGCTAAGATTTTTTTATCTGATAAGCAAAAAAACTCTTGTCCAGCAAGAGTTTAACAGGTTCTTTCAACGTTCCCTGCCGGAATCGAACCAGCAACTAATCCTTAGGAGGGACTTGTTATATCCATTTAACTAAGGGAACACAACAATCCCATTTTACCTGTAAATTCATCTTCCTGCAACCCTAAGTCATAGTTATTTTTGTTGCGGGATAAGGGAAGATGAGGAATAGAAACCCGATTTATGCAATCGTTTTGCTTTATGGATAAAAATAGGCATGGTACACTTTAGGTGTAACCGATCAAGTAGGAGGTAATGTTGAATGGTAAAATTTGGGAAAGCTTTTTTGTCGCAATTAATAACTGACGGAATCAATGGACCATTTGTCACGATCATGCTAAATACTCACGTAGGTCACCAAAATGTTGAGGAAGATCAAATCAAATTCAAAAATTTTGCTAAAGAAGCAAAACGCCGATTTGAGAAGAGATATCCCGACCACTCATGGAACAAATTCCAGGAAAAAATTGAGACTCTGCTTGCTGATCAGGCATTTTGGCGCAGCAGCACCAAAAGTGTGGCAGTGATCTTAACAGCAGAAGAAACATTGATCCATCGCTTGAGTATTCCCGTGGATGATCAATACTATGTCGGAGATACACCTTACCTGTTGGCGATCATCAAAAATGCCCAATTCAATTATGCCTTTTATTTACTTGCATTGAATCGGGATTCCATGAAAGTATACCATGTTGAAAACAAGCAAGTCACTGAAGTGGCATTGCCTGAAGACGCTCCTGTTGACATTGAGACTGCTCTTGGTGAAGAAATCAGCGGTGGTGGAGATTTCAATTACAGTGCACAAGGTGCACCAAACAGTTCTGGTGAAGGCGTTGCCTACCACGGCTTCAGTGCTAAAGACGAAGAGGTTGAGATCGATCATGTCAATTACTACCAAGCTGTAGACAATTATTTTAAAAATGAATTTCCAAATGAGGAAAATTTACCGCTTTATCTTTTTGCACTCCCTGAAAATCAAACATTATTTAAGAAGATTGCAAAAACAAGTTACTTCAAAAAAGATGCTTGTATTGCGTCATCGCCTGCTTCATTATCCCCACAACAAATTGCCGAGTGTGCGCAAAAATTGATGGACGATCTGATGCAGAATGAAGTAGCTTCTTACAACAAACTGCTTGACCGCAAATTTATGGATCAATTAGTGGACATTGTACCAGCAGCGAAAGAAGGACGGATCGCGCAGCTCTTTATCGCCACTTCAAATTTAGTGGATGGCTTCGGAGAAGACCCGGATACTGAGTATGATCGTCGGCAAGTGCTGAATACATTGGCCAAAAATGTGTTGGAAAACAGTGGAGAAGTTTCTATATTGGAGCAAAAAGATGCGCCGGATGAGAAAAGTTTGACTGCGATCTTGCGGTACTAGTTTCCTAAATATCCGTAAAGCACCAGTTGAATAAATTAGCCTGTGACATAAACAACAAGAAGAATAATCTGAACGATTTACCAGGATTGCGTATCCCTTGTATAGTTGCTACTAGAACTTACAAACTGTAGGAGCAATCGTAGAATTTTTCGGATTAGTGCCTTTGTTGTAGAACATATGTCACAGGCTTTTTCTCTAAAAAAGTGCCTTCTTTGTGGAGAAAGTTAAGAAATAATTGCGTTTTCATTTTTTTTAAGTTTGCGATAGTCAAGAAGCAAAAACTGTGCTATAATACGAAGTGTAGTTTTTGTTACGGTAATTTATGGTAGCTTGTTTCATTTTAAAACATCTCCCACATTTTCACCATATACAAGTAATTGCAAAATATGTGTTTTAACACAAGGAGGATTTTTATTATGGAAACAGGTACAGTAAAATGGTTTAACTCAGACAAAGGTTTTGGTTTCATCACTGCAGAAAACGGAAACGACGTATTCGTTCACTTTTCAGCTATCCAAGGTGAAGGCTTCAAAACTTTAGAAGAAGGTCAAGCTGTTACTTTCGATATCGAAGACGGACAACGTGGACCACAAGCTACTAACGTAAACAAAGCTTAATTATTGCTTATCAGAGCAGCTTAGCTGCTCTTTTTTTGTGCTTTCATTCAAAAGAAGGTAGAGTCTAAATTTGTTTGCATTTTTCTGTATTTGTTATACTTGAAAAAAGGGGGACTCAGGATGGGACTGAATGAATTTATTTTGGGACTGGCGAATTTGGAAAAGATTCAACGGGCGCCGGGGTTCTTTAAGTTTACAGAACGTAGCGTCGCGGCGCATTCTTTTCGAGTCGCAATGATTGCCCAGACATTGGCTGATATTGAAGAGCAGGCGGGAAATACGATCGATTGGCAGATTCTCTATGAAAAAGCATTAAATCATGATTATACTGAACGATTCATTGGAGACATCAAAACGCCTGTCAAATATGCAAATAAAGAATTGCGGCAAATGCTTTCGACAGTAGAAGAAAAGATGACAGATACATTCATCGAAGAAGAGATTCCAGAATCATTTCAGCCGATTTATCGTCGTAGATTAGCGGATGGTAAAGATGATTCCCTGGAAGGCCAATTGTTGGCGATCGCAGATAAAATTGATTTGCTTTATGAATCTTTTGAAGAAATTTCAAAAAGCAATCCAGATAAAGTCTACAAAGAAATGTTTCGCGAAGCAGTAATGACGGTCAAAAATTTTAATCACCGTCCTAGTGTGTCTTACTTCTTTGAAGCGGTCTTTCCAGAACTATTGAATGCAGATTTCTATGGAAAAGAAAATTTTCTAGAAGAAATCGCAAACCTAATCAAAAATTGAAATGGTCTGTGAAACAAGTTTACCTATGAAAAAAACATACTAAGAGCAGAGGAGAAACTCATCCGTCGATGAGTTCCTCCTCTGCTCTTAGTATCTTGTATGTTTTTGAAGACTTGTTTCACAGGCTATTTTTATTATAACAATGATTCTGCTCCATCAACATAGACTTCTGTACCCGAAATGTTTCCTGCATCTTCAGAGGAAAGAAACAGCACGAGGTTAGCTACTTGTTCCGGAATACCAGTCTCTTGACGCAAAGGACGTTCCCGTTCCGGAAAGACGATTGGGATTTTGATTTTTTCAACAGCCTCTTCGATAGCCGTATTCTCATCAATATTTGTTGAAATCGCTCCTGGACAAATCGCATTGACTCGGATGTTGTAGCCGGAAAGCTCGAGTGCCGCCATTTTCATGAAAGCAACTTGACCAGCCTTAGATGTGCTGTAGGCACTAGCGCCGAAATTTTTGAAAATTCGGTTGCCGTTAACCGAACTTGTGATCACGATACTGCCGCCGTTGATTTTTAAAAAAGGAATTGCTGCTTTAACTGTGACAAAAGTACTGCGAAGATTCGTTGTAATGGTCGTATCCCAATCATCTAGTGAAAGCTCTTCGATAGGGGTCCAGGTTCCATTGATCCCTGCATTAACGTGGAGAATATCGACACCACCCAACTCTTGTGCCAACGCTGTGACTGCCTGTAAGAGCTCTTCTCCTTTTGATACATCAACCACACGATAAATCGATTGACCTTCAGTAGCTTCTACAAATGCCTTCAATTCTGTTTCATCAATGTCTAATAGACCAACGACTGCTCCTTGATCCAGAAATTGCTGGGCAACTGCTTTGCCAATGCCGGATGCTGCACCCGTCACGATAACCCTTTTATTTTCAAACCGTTTCATTTAAACGCCTCCTTCTTAATTAAATTATAAAAAAGTTCCTGACCTTTGTCGAAAGATACGGATGGTCCATTGATTTTTGATAGGATGAACGTATGAGGACTTTAGTCCTAAAATCAAGCTTCTCGTCTGATTGATCTCAAAATTTGATTTCCTCGTTATTGGCTAAAACAGATGTAAGAGGCAAAGATTTTGTAGTATAATGCAAGAAGTGCGTAAGGAGGAAGCGAAATGAAACCCATATACGCTGTGGTCGACCTTGAAACAACGGGGACTGATCCTGCCATTGATCGAATCATCCAATTTGGCTGTGTTTTGATCCAAGATGGTCAGGTCATTAATCGATTTGCGACAGATATCAATCCGGATCGAAGAATATCAAAGCAGATCCAGAATTTGACTCATATCACCAATCAACAAGTGAAACGAGCACCGTATTTCGAAGATGTTGCTTATACGATTTATAATTTGTTAACACAAACAGTCTTTGTGGCTCATAATATTTATTTTGACTATCATTTCTTAAGTCAAGAATTAATCCGATGCGGGATGCCGCCCCTTGAGATTCCAGGAATCGATACCGTGGAATTGGCGCAAGTTTTTTTGCCGACAGAAAGCAGCTTTCGTTTGGGAGATCTGGCTGAAAGTATCGGATTTGTTCATGAGAATCCACATCAGGCGGATAGCGATGCGGAAGTGACCGCGGCATTATTGCTGTACATCGAATCGATCATGCGTGAACTGCCATGGGTGACTTTAAAGCAAATCGCCCAGTTGAGCGGTCAAATGGGGATGCAGACCAGTCAGTATATTCAGCGGATCGTCAGTGAACGTACCGAAGAGCCGCTTCCTGAACATTTGGAAGAAATCGATGGATTGGTTCTACGAAAAAAGAGTGTGCCATTGTTTGAATCAAGCTATTTTCAAGGAGAGTATCCTAAAGTTAAAGCGGATAAGATCAAATGTTTTGATGGTCGCCTCAGTTATCGAAAACAACAAGCGCGGTTGATGAATGCTGTTTATGATCACTTTTCTCATGAAGAAAAAAATCTGATCATTGAGGCAGAAACCGGCATGGGAAAAACCATCGGGTACTTATTTCCTGCAAGCTACTTAGCTACTCCAAAAAATCCATTAATCGTCAGTACCACGTCGATTTTGCTACAGAATCAGATATTGGCTAAAGACATCCCATTAGTCAATCAAGTACTGGAACAACCGTTGCTGGCAACTGTTGTGAAAAGCCATCAACACTACATTGATCTCCAGCGGTTCAAAGCAACATTAGAACAACCGCTTGAACAAAAACAGTATGCCCAGTACCAGATGGGACTTTTAGTTTGGCTGACCAAAACTGAGACCGGAGATTTTGATGAATTGAATCTTGTGCGTCTTGATCATCCGCTGTTTTTGGAAATCCGTCATCGAGGGGTGGATTTTTTGGCAAAGAATCAAGCTTTTTATGAGCAGGATTTTGTGCGCCATCTCTATAATAAGATGACACAAAGCAATGTGCTGATTGTCAACCATGCATTTTTGATGCAGGAAAATCGGCGTCAGTATCCACTACTGCCAACGAGTAACTTTCTGCTGATCGATGAAGTCCAGCATTTGCCGGAGATTGCCGAAAGATATTCGCAAAATTCCTTTGATTCCCAACAGTTCAAACGACAATTTTTGCAAATGAATGAAGAAGGTTTGTTTGAAGAGATCAAGCAACTCGTCGCTGAAGAATTCGATCTTTCCCATTTATTTTCATTGTATATCGATGCCATCAAATTGATTATCGATACGCTAGAAGCCTATTTTGAAACACTCGTGATCAACGGGGAAGAACTGACACTTGTCCAACGCAAGGATCTTTACGATGGCAGCTTGCAGCAAGATCGTCTCCATCAAAAAATTCATTTGTATTATAAAGAAATTTTAGAAATCCAACAGCGATTGCAGACAACCTTCATGGCGACAGAAGAACGGCGATTGGCTCGGGAGCGCATCCTGATTGCCCGCTTGTTCGATTATTTCCATGATATGGAGGTACAGGCAGCGACGGTCCAATCGTGGCTGATGAATTGGCAACCTCGGTATGTCCATTGGATCAAGAAAAAAGCAGGGACTGCTGCAGCGATTATTGAAGTGGCAGACCTGCAGGGAAATCAAATTATCGAAAGCAAATGGTATTCAAGGTACAAACATATTCTTTATTTAGGCGGTACATTGAAAATTCCTGGTAACAAATCTTACTTTGCTCACCGATTAGGCATTCCTGAAGTGACGGTCAAAACGATTCCGGCATTTTATGATTATGAAAAGCAAGCACGCCTGTTTATTGTCAAACAAGGAATCTCGATTCAGCAAGCAACGAATGAAGAATACGCGCAATATTTGGCCGATGCATTAACACCGTTGCTATTTGAAAATTTGCAGCCAACACTTGTATTATTCACTGCTCATGAAACATTGAAACGGGTCTATGAAAAACTGCATAAAAAAGCCTTGGAACAAGGACGAGAACTTGTAGCACAAGGGACTGGCGGTAGTCGCGAGAAAATCATCAAGCGCTTTTTACTGGCGGAAAATGGGATTCTTTTTGGAACAGATAGTTTTTGGGAAGGCATCGATTTACCCGGTCAAGCGCTCAAAATCGCGGTTGTGACGCGCTTACCATTTGAGAACCCCAAACGACCGCTTGTTCAAGCACGTCATGCTTTTTTAGCATCGGAAGGTATTGATCCTTTCAAGGAGGATGCATTGCCAAAAGCAATTATCCGAATGCGTCAGGCGTTGGGACGTCTGATTCGGTCGGAAAATGATCAAGGAGTAATGGTGGTTCTTGATCGTCGGATTCTTTCTACGAAGTATGGCAAGCGAATACTTAAAGGTTTGCCAAAAAATCTGCCGGTCAAAGAAGCTACACCACAAGAAATGACCGAGGACATACGGGCGTTTTTTGATTCTGGAGCAGAAGAAACACCAAAAAAACATTTTTCTTAAAAGATAGCTGAAATCTGCTATAATAGAGCATATTATTTTTATGGAGGATAACGAGTGAAAACGAAAGACAAAGAACAACGCCGTGTGATGATTTTACTGGGTGCGATCGTTTTTTTATTGATCGTTATCATATTCTCATCGATTTTCTACATCCGTTCGACTCGTCCGATGCGACAGGCACGCAATGAAGCAATCGAAATTGCTCAAAAGTATACGGATTTGAAAGAGGTCGATCAATTTTATTGGTTTAATCGTCAAGCCTCTTCTTTTAGTTTAGTTGGTACAGATGATAAAGAAAATAAAATCGTCGTCATTATTCCTAAAAGCGGTGAAAAAGTGTCAGTTTTTAAACAATCAGATGGTCTAACGGAAGAAGCCGCTCGTCAATTGGTTGCCGAAAAGCATCCAGAAGAAACGATCCAGAAAGCTACTTTAGGATTGTTTAAAGAGCAAGCTGCTTGGGAAATCATGACGAAAGATGCTTCTGGTGAACTTCATTATTATTTGCTAGGTTTTAAAGACGGCAAGGAAATCAATGCCATCAATAATATTTGATTTAGAGAAAGGATGGTTGACATGACACTCTCCAAACGAGCGTATCAAGTAGAGCCCTCAGTTACATTAGCTGCAGCTGCCAAGGCTAAGGCGTTAAAAGCGCAAGGCGTTGACGTATTGAGTTTGACGGTAGGAGAACCCGACTTTATTACTCCTGAGAATATTCGTCAAGCCGCTATCCAAGCCATTGAAAATGGGAAGGCAAGTTTTTATACCCCGACAGCTGGGATCCCTGAGCTAAAAGAAGCCATCCTACGCTATCTGCAGGAGTTTTATGGCATAACGTATGACACCAACCAAGTGATCGTAACAGATGGCGCTAAATTTGCGCTTTATGCGTTGTTTCAAGCAGTGATCGATCCAGCAGATGAGGTGATTATTCCTGTGCCATATTGGGTCAGCTATGCAGAGCAAGTGAAACTAGCAGGAGGGCAACCAGTCTTCGTCTATGCTGCGGAAACTGAGCAATTTAAAGTAACGGTTTCTCAACTAGAAGCTGTTAGAACAGCTAAGACTAAAGCCATTATTTTGAATTCGCCTTCCAATCCAACGGGAGCAATTTATTCGAAAGAAGAACTACAGGCTATTGGAGAGTGGGCAGTTGAACATCATATTTTGATTGTTTCTGATGATATCTATGGTCGTTTGATTTACAATGGCCACTCCTTTACGCCGATTGCTAGCTTGTCTGAGGCTATTCGTAAGCAAACGATCATCATTAATGGTGTCTCAAAAACATATGCCATGACTGGTTGGCGGATTGGATTTGCCGTCGGCGATCCAACAATCATTCAAGCGATGACGGATATTGCTTCTCAAGCAACTAGCAATCCTACAGCTGTCAGTCAATATGCTGCTGTTGAAGCACTGTCAGGGAATCAAGACTCCATTGAAATCATGCGTCAGCAATTCGAAGACCGATTAAATAAAATCTATCCGATTGTTGCAGCCATTCCAGGTTTTCAATTAGTAAAACCGCAAGGCGCTTTTTACCTTTTCCCAAACGTCAGGGAAGCAATGAATATGTGCGGATATGAAGACATCAATAATTTTGTGGAAGCAATTCTGGAAGAGACCGGAGTAGCAGTCGTTACTGGTGCTGGGTTTGGTGCACCAGACAATTTACGGATCAGCTATGCAACCGATTGGGCAACCTTGGAAGAAGCCGCAAAACGTTTGCAGGATTTTGTTGAAAAGAAAAGCCGAAAAGCTTAAAATGCTTTATGGAACCCTTATTATCAGATTGGAGAGAAACGTGTGGAATCTATTCAAATTTTAGATGCAAAAAAACATGTTGGCGATACAGTACAGATTGGTGCTTGGGTCGCAAACAAACGATCAAGTGGAAAAATTGCCTTTCTGCAATTACGTGACGGTACCGCATATTTTCAAGGTATCGTGGTAAAAACCGAAGTGGGCGAAGAAGTCTTTCAGCTTGCCAAAAATTTAAATCAAGAAACGGCAGTTCTAGTAACTGGTGAGATTCGTGAAGATAGCCGTTCGAAATTTGGCTACGAAATCGGCATCAGCGGCATTGAAGTAGTGGGCGAAAGCCATGAATACCCAATCACACCGAAAGAGCACGGCACCGACTTCTTGATGGATCATCGCCATTTATGGCTACGTTCTTCAAAACAACATGCCATCATGCAGATCCGTAACGAAGTGATTCGTGCTACCTATGAATTTTTCAATAATAATGGCTTTATCAAAATTGATCCACCAATTTTGACAGGGTCTGCACCGGAAGGAACAACGGATCTTTTTGAAACCAACTATTTTGATCAAAAAGCATACCTATCTCAATCTGGTCAATTATATATGGAAGCTGCAGCGATGGCATTTGGTAAAGTCTTTTCATTCGGACCGACTTTCCGTGCAGAAAAGTCTAAAACGCGTCGTCATCTAATCGAATTCTGGATGATCGAACCGGAAATGGCTTTCATGCATCAAGAAGAAAGCTTGGAAGTACAAGAACAATACGTTGCTTTCCTTGTACAAAGCGTTTTGGACAACTGTGATTATGCATTAGATGTTTTAGGCAGAGATCGTGCCATTCTTGAAAAGTATACGAAATTACCATTCCCTCGTATTTCTTATGATGATGCCGTAGAACTATTGCAAAAAAATGGCTTTGAGGACATTCAATGGGGTGACGATTTTGGTTCGCCACACGAAACATTTATTGCAAACTCATTTGATCAACCAGTCTTTATTCTTAACTATCCAAAAGCCATCAAACCTTTCTATATGAAACCACATCCAACAAGAGATGATGTCGTGATCTGTGCAGATATGATTGCACCAGAAGGCTATGGGGAGATCATCGGTGGCTCAGAACGGGCTACAGATTATGAATTCTTGCTAGAACAAATCCGTAACCACGGATTAGATGAAAATGAATACTCTTGGTATTTAGATCTTCGCAAGTATGGCTCAGTTCCACATACCGGTTTTGGTCTAGGTCTTGAACGGACCGTTACATGGCTATCAGGTATCGAACACGTGCGTGAAGCCATTCCATTCCCACGCTTATTGAATCGTATTTATCCATAGGGGATATTCGAATTACATGAATATCTCACTAAGAGTAGACAGATCCAGCTAGAAATTTTATCTAGCTGGTTTTTTCTCGAATTAAGAGTAGATGAAAAGACAAATCATTTAAGCCCCCTTTAAGAATTGAATATTCAAGTTTCTGTCTATGAAAGCAATGAAAAAGGAGTTTTTAAAATATGTTTTCTTTGCAGGTGTCACTTAATTTGACCTCTCTTTTTTTACCTCGAGGGATATGTTATAATAATCCACTGACTAGCATTTTAAATACTATTAGAAATAAGGACAATTCAAAAATGGACAAAACAATCATCAGTATTGTAACTCATAATAGCCGTGATATTTTTAAGACGCTAGATCAGCTAGGTATTGCCATAGCTGATGATCCACGCTTCGAGGTGAAAATATTCGATAATGGCTCTGATTCAGAATATATTGCCAAACTACAACAGTATTCATTTGTTACTGTTGTTCAAGCTTCTGATAACTTAGGGTTTGGGCATGGACACAATCAATTATTGATGCATGCGACTGAAAAATATGGAATTATTTGTAATCCTGATATTCTTGTGTCAAAAAATTCCTTAGATGGCTTATTAAAAAGAATTCAAAATAATGATGCAGCAATAGTTGTGCCTCAAGTTCTAAATGAAGATGGTACCATTCAGCATCTTGTAAGAGAACGATTGGCTGTATTTGACTATTTTTTGCGTTTTGTCCCATTATCTTGGGTAAAGAAAGTGTTCAGAAAACGTCTATTTAGTTATGAATGCCAAAATCTTCCCCAAGACAAAACAAGTTATATTCGCATGGGATCAGGCTGTTTTATGTTAATTGATATTGAAAAATTCAAAGAGATTGGTGGCTTTGATGAACGCTTTTTCATGTATTTTGAAGACAATGATTTATGCTTGAGATATGAAAAAGCTGGCTATCGAATATTATATACTCCCTTTGAAAAAGTTGTTCACTTGTATGGAAAAGGGGCGCACAGGAGTTTAAAACTTTTCTGTGTCTTTATGCAATCAATGACGAAGTTTTTTAATAAATGGGGCTGGAGGTTTTTTTAATGAATCGATTGTTTGTGACAGTCGTTTTATACGAAAAAAAATGGCAAGAATCGTTAGCTGCAGTGATATTAGAAAACGCGATTCATAACAAAAAAATTCAGTTGTTAATATATGATAATAGTAAAAGAAAGCAAGAAGACGAATTTTTTTGTCATTCAGACGTAACTTATATTCATGATAAAACTAATTCTGGATTAGCAGAAGCATACAATAAAGGATTTTCTTTAGCAAAAGGACATGATTTATTGTTACTCTTGGATCAAGATACAGTTCTAACAGAGGAATACTTAGATTTGCTACTTGGTCTGTCTATAGATAATAATGTTGGGGCAATTGTTCCTTTAGTTTTTAGCGAAGGAAAACAAATTTCACCAGTCATGGCTGATCGCTATATCAATAGAAATCTAGTTTATCCAGGAGTAGGAAAGAAAACGAGTCGTCTTATGGCAATAAATTCTGGAACTGCGGTGACCATAAATGCCCTAAAAAAACTAAAGGGATTTAATAAAAATTTTCCACTTGATTTTTTAGATCACTGGCTTTTTTATTGCCTTTACCAAGAAAAATATGCTGTTTTAGTTGTAGGTGAAATAATTGAACATGATCTATCTGTGATGCATTATCAAACGATGACAAAAGAACGGTATGACCAAATTATTAAGAGTGAATCTTACTTTTATATGAATTTTGATAAAGAGAAGCAAAAGGATCATCGAAATCAGTTGTTTCTTCGCACGATTAAACAGCTTTTGTCAGCCAAAAAACGTCCCTTCTATCGTAGAACATGGGCGGAGTATCGTTCGTTTAGAAAGGAACAATCATGATTTCAGTTTGTGTTGCCACTTATAATGGGGAAAAATATCTAAAAGAACAATTAGACAGCATTTTACAACAACTATCAGAGACAGATGAGTTGATTATTTCAGATGATCGATCCTGCGATAACACCAAAAAAATTCTTGAAAGTTTCCACACAGATAAAAGGATCAAAATAATCGATGGTCCTCAAAAAGGTGTTATTAAAAACTTTGAGAATGCAATTCGACATGCAAAAGGGAACATTATTTTTTTGGCAGACCAAGATGATGTTTGGCTTCCCAATAAAGTGGCTCAGACAAAAAAAATATTTGAAGAGGATAAAAACTCTTTAGTGGTTATTTCGGATTTGGTTATTGTTGATAAGGATCTTGTACCAGTTGAAGATTCTTACTTTGCGTATCGAAATGTTCAAACTGGTTTTTTTAAGAATATTTTAAAAAACAAATACATTGGTGCTGGTATGGCTTTTCGTAAGGAACTCAAACCAGCTATTCTGCCATTTCCCAAGGCAATCCCCATGCATGATATGTGGATCGGAGTGATGGCTGGAAATCGGGTTAAATTACTTCATGAACCATTGACGTTGTATCGCAGACATGGAGAGAATACGAGTGAAATAAGTACAACTGCTTCATTCAAACAACAATTTTGCTGGCGATGGGCACTAATTTCTAGTATAGTAAAAAGAAAAATTTTCGGTAAATAAAAATTACATTTTTGTTTCATTCTTTTGAATCAAATGACAAAGTATTATAGAAATGAGATAATGCTTTGGTGGGAAAACAAGTAAAATACTAAATAAGGAGAGTTCATCATGAAAGGGATAATTTTAGCAGGTGGTTCAGGAACACGCCTGTACCCATTAACAAAAGCAACTTCTAAGCAATTGATGCCAATTTATGACAAACCAATGATTTATTACCCAATGTCTACATTGATGTTAGCAGGCATTAAGGAGATTCTGATTATTTCAACTCCGCAAGACACCCCTCGGTTTCAAGAATTATTTGGCGATGGAAAGGATCTTGGCTTACAAATTGAGTATGCTGTCCAACCTAGTCCTGACGGCTTAGCACAAGCTTTTATCATCGGAGAAAAATTTATCGGAAATGATAGTGTCTGTCTAGTTTTAGGCGACAACATTTATTATGGTGGCGGACTATCTAAAATGCTTCAACGTGCGGCAAGCAAAGAAACAGGAGCTACCGTATTTGGTTATCATGTCAATGATCCAGAACGTTTTGGAGTAGTTGAATTTGACGAAGACATGCATGCATTATCAATTGAAGAAAAGCCAATGCAACCTAAATCGAATTATGCAGTGACTGGGTTATATTTTTATGACAACGATGTAGTCGAAATCGCCAAAAATATTAAACCTTCCGCCCGTGGAGAATTAGAAATCACTGATATTAATAAGGTTTACCTTGAGAGAAATAAATTATCTGTTGAAGTCATGGGAAGAGGATTTGCTTGGCTAGATACAGGTACCCATGAAACTTTACTCGAAGCATCCACATTTATTGAAACGATCGAAAAACGTCAAAATCTTAAAGTTGCCTGTTTAGAAGAAATTTCTTTCCGTATGGGATACATCACTAAAGATCAATTGATTGCTTTAGCTGAACCATTGAAAAAAAATCAGTATGGACAATATTTATTGCGATTAGCAGCTGAATAGAAGGAGCTACTCTTATGAAAGTAATGGATACAAATTTAGCAGATGTAAAATTGATTGAAATGGACGTTTTTGGAGATCATAGAGGTTTCTTTACAGAAAGTTATTCAAAGGAAAAATTTGCAGAGGAAGGGATTGATTATGATTTTGTACAAGATAATCATTCTCTATCTGCGGAAGCTGGTGTTTTAAGAGGACTCCATTTCCAAAAGGGAGAGGCTGCTCAGACTAAGTTGATTCGAGTAGTGACTGGAGCGGTTCTTGATGTAATCGTGGATATTCGCAAAGGGAGCCCTACTTATGGAAAATGGGAGGGGTATTTATTAACGGAGCATAATCACAGACAATTGTTAGTCCCAAGAGGATATGCTCATGGGTTTGTAACTCTGACACCAAATGTGAATTTTATGTACAAGTGTGATAATTATTACAATGCTCCTGCAGATGGGGGAATTGCTTTTGATGATCCAGATTTGGCGATTGATTGGCCAATCGACGTTAAAAAAGCGATTTTATCAGAAAAAGATACAAAACATCCAACTTTAAAAGAGTTTGAGTCAGAAAATCCCTTTGTTTATGGTGAAATCTAAGGAGTGAACGCTATGAAAAAAATCGTTGTAACTGGTGGAGCTGGGTTTATCGGTTCCAACTTCGTACATTATGTGATCAATAATCATCCTGACGTCCATGTGACAGTTCTAGATAAATTAACTTATGCGGGAAATGAAAACAACTTAAGCGGATTACCAAAAGAACGGTTTGAGTTAGTTGTAGGAGATATCTCGGATCATGATTTAGTGGACAAACTTGTGCAAGATACCGACGCCGTTGTTCACTATGCAGCAGAGTCTCACAATGATAATTCATTAAAGGATCCGTTTCCTTTTGTTCAGACAAATATCATTGGCACCTATACATTGATTGAAGCGTGTCGCAAATACAATGTAAGGTATCATCATGTTTCAACAGATGAAGTGTATGGGGACCTTCCGTTGAGAGAAGATCTTCCTGGCCATGGAGAAGGGGAAGGAGAAAAATTTACAGATAAAACACCGTATAACCCTTCAAGTCCATACTCATCGACTAAAGCTGGCTCTGATTTGTTAGTGAAAGCATGGGTACGCTCTTTTGGCTTACAAGCAACTATTTCAAACTGCTCAAATAATTATGGACCTTATCAGCATATAGAGAAGTTTATCCCTCGTCAAATTACTAATATTTTGAGTGGAATCAGACCTAAACTTTACGGGAAAGGTAAAAATGTTCGGGATTGGATTCATACGAATGACCATTCTTCAGCTGTTTGGGCGATTCTAACCAAAGGTCGAATTGGAGAAACTTATTTGATTGGTGCCGACGGTGAAGAAGACAATAAGACAGTGATTGAATTGATTTTAGAACTGATGGATCAACCAAAAGATGCCTATGATCATGTGAAGGATCGACCTGGACATGATTTGCGATACGCAATTGATTCAACCAAATTGAGAGAAGAACTTGGTTGGCAACCTGAATTTACCAATTTCCGAGATGGTCTAGCCGATACGATTGCTTGGTATCGCAACAATAAAGATTGGTGGACTACTGAGAAAGAGGCAGTAGAAAAAAATTATGCTGCAAATGGACAATAATTGAAAGCAGGGGAACCTGCTTTTTTTGAAGGGATGATAAACGATGATATTACTAACTGGTGGAAATGGACAACTTGGTACGGAGTTGCGTCATTTATTAGATGAAAAAGGATTGGAGTATGTGTCAACAGATGCGCAAGAAATGGATATTACGGATGAGAAAGCAACACTTTCATTTATTCAAAAAGTGAAACCAACGCTCATTTACCATTGCGCTGCTTATACAGCCGTTGATAAAGCTGAAGATGAAGGTAAGGTACTTGATGAGAAAATCAATGTGGATGGTACGATAAATGTTGCTAAAGCGGCTAAATCTGTAGGCGCAAAACTAGTTTATATCAGCACAGATTATGTTTTTGATGGTACAAAAAAAGATGGTGTTTATAAAGAGAATGACACGCCAAATCCTCAAAATGAATATGGACGTACCAAATTGCTTGGTGAAGAAGCAGTGAGTGATATTTTAGATGAATACTATATTGTTCGAACTTCTTGGGTCTTTGGTAGATAT
>NZ_JBDGBK010000020.1:0-46762 GCF_040910045.1 Enterococcus sp. RTP21361st1_A6_RTP21361_211029
ATTCGAAACGAAGTAGATAAAAAGCTGTTCCAAGCTCGAGTTACGAGTTTGGAACAGCTTTTGTCTACAGTCTGAAAGCCCTCATGAGAATAGAGGGCTTCTTTTGTTGCTATTTTTTAGTGCATTCTTTTTTTACTTTAAAGAAAAATCTTTAATTTGTTATGAAATACCTATAATTTGTTCTTAGATATTTCATTGAGTAAGCGCTAACATAAAGTGTATCAAATTTTATTCTGAAAGGATGGATGTTGATGAAAAAAGTCGTTTTGGGATTGTTTGCCGCTAGTTCGTTGTTGCTTTGTGGGTTTTTGTTTGGGGTTGAGGGATCTGCCACGACTGTTGATAAATCGGAAAAAACATTTATGGTCTATTACCGCACATGGAGAGATCAAAGTATTCCATCTGAACAAAATAATCAGATCCGAATGACAGATATTCCTTATGGTATTGATGTGGTCAATGTGTTCCACGCAAATGTGAGTGATGCAGATAGTAAAGTCTTTTTTGATGAAGTCGCCAATGTTTATGCACCAGAATTACACAAGCGAGGAACAAAGCTTGTACGAGGATTAGATTATCGCGAACTATTGAAAGTTCCTACAACGCAGAGCCAACCAACAGCAAAAGAATTTGACGATTATGCAAAGCAGCTTTTAGATAAATATATGACACCAGGAATCGATGGCCTTGATTTTGATATGGAAAGTACTTATACTACCAGTCAACTGAAAATCGCCCATGGGGTGATCGAGGCCCTCTCACACTATATTGGACCAAAGTCAGACACAGATACACTGCTGATTTGTGATACTGTAGATATCTTTTCCCTAGAGCCATTTACTCCTGTTTCATCAGCGTTCAGTTTTTTGGGTGCACAGCAATATGGATCGAATGCCACGCGGGCGGAGTCTTCATGGAACAACACGTTCTCAAAGACAGGTATCGAACGGTCTCAGTATTTAGTCGGTCTCTCGTTTCCTGAAGAACGTACCAATCAAACATGGGGAGATACCCGTGAACCTTATGAGTCCAGCAATCTCTATAGTGTCGCAAATTATGTCCGTACAACTGAAACTGGAGGCATGTTTCTTTATGCGATTGACCGCGATGGTATCCAAGGAAGAAACGATCAGTTGTTGAAGACGGACTTTCTCTGGACAAAAACGGCGATTTTGGAATCAAAAGGCTACTCTTTGGCGGAGTCGCAAGCTTTTGCTAAGCATTATCTTGCTAGAAAGAACGACCAGTTTTCCAATCGCCAAGTTCAAGAATTAAGTCAACAAATCGAACGTGCCACTTCTCATTATGAAGTGAATCGAGTGTTTTTGGCTGCTAAGTATGAAGAAGTGGTCAGCCCTGAATATGACCCATTGAAAGAAGCTGCGCTTATGGCAGCAGAACAATAGACTCTATGCAAAAAAAATCTTCGTAAATGATGTGTAAATATCTGATTATTATAGGAGGCGTTGACAGTGAACAATAAGAATCAACTAGCAGTGAAACCATCTCGAAGATTCACAGTTGCTTTTGTGGTGATGGTTCTTTTAAGTCTCTTTTCTTTGGCCGCACCGGTTTTAGAAGCTCAGGCTGCCGATCAAGTCACACCGAAAACAGTGATGTATGTTGAAGTCAATGACAACGAATTTAGAAACATTGGGAAATATACGCTAGCCGGAACGGACAAACCTGCAATCGACATCGGGATCATTTTTGCTGCGAATATCAATTATGATCCAGCGACAAAGCAAGCCTATCTTCATTTAAATGAGCAAGTACAAAAAACACTAGCCGAAAAGGAAACCCAGATTAAACCGTTACAAGCACGAGGCACAAAAGTTCTCTTATAGATATTAGGAAATCACCAAGGAGCTGGTTTTGCAAATTTCACAGATTATGCCAGTGCTGATGCGTTTGCTGCGGAGCTAGAACAAGTGGTGAAAACGTATGGTTTAGACGGAATCGATTTTGATGATGAGTATGCAGAATACGGGAAGAATGGGACACCTCAACCAAATGATCAGTCATTCATTTGGCTTATTCAAGCATTGAGAAATCGTCTTGGGACAGTTAAGCTGATCACACTATATAATATTGGTCCTGCTGCCGAGAATTCAATGTATAATGAAAATGTTTCAAAGACGATCGATTATAGCTGGAATCCATATTATGGCTCTTGGCAGGTTCCTTACTTTGTTGGAATGGGGGCCGACCGTTTAGGACCAGCGGCTGTAGAAGTAGGAAGAAACCAAGCGCAAAGCATTCAATATGCTAAACGGACGAAAGCTGAAAATTACGGGATTTTCCTAATGTATAATCTTCGCAGCACCAACTCTGCCGATTATCTTTCAGGAATCACACAGGAATTGTATGGAAAGAAGACTGTATATACAGAGACTATTCCAAACTAGAAGGATTCAAATCAAAATGAGAAATGTGTCATAGATAACGACTGTGGGGGACGCTTCAACAAGAAGTGCCTTCGCAGTTTTTTTATTCGAGGATAGGATTATCAGCAGATCTCCGTAGCTGGAAATTTATCAACAAAAGTAGAAGAAATGTTTTTTTATTGGGAGATTTGAGGGGAATAGAATAGTAAATCTTTGTTTTGCTCAGCAATAAGACCACTTGAAATTCGTAGAAGAATGGCTTACCATTGTTCTGTAGTTCCGAAAAACAAACAAGGAAGAGGTACCAGGCAAGAGCACTTGGGGAAGATTCTCTTGGGGGAAGCCTGATACATCTCCTGTTTTTTTATTTTAACATTATTTGCAAATAATGTAGAGAGATATTGAATAAATAAAATAAAAATACTTTATACATTTTGGTGTTTCAACGAAGCAACACTAATTGGGCTGCCTTTTTTCTGTCTTGGGGATCCTGTACCTAAAATCAGTTTCCTCAGTCTCTGAAAGTTTTATCCCACCAATGATGCAGTTTTGATTGAAAAGTTGCAAAGTTTCGCAACTCCTGTTTCAGAAGTACCTTGAATCAACACTGTAGCTGTATTTTCGTAAACATGAATAACGCTAACATCTTGTAAACCACTAAAGCCAATAACCTTTGCCTGATAGTCTTGACCAGGAAACACTTGATATTTTTCCATGTTTGCTCTCCTTTTTTATTTTAATTTATTCTTATTTCAAAAGAATAATAAGTAAAAAGCATAAAAAAGTAAAGGAAAACGAATTAAGAAATAGCACTCTTTTTGTTCACAATTTGTTGGTGCAAAAAAATATCTCCTCATAGAAAATAGAAAGCTGCTTCAATTTAGATAATTATAAGGACTTATGTTATTTAATTTCCAGGTAAATCAAATAGGCATTTGGCAAGGTTTTCAAGTTATCTGGTGCTAGATTATTCGCCATATCATCATAGATCTTTAGTCCATCATTTCCTTCTGCTAAATAAAGCAGCGGGATTTTTTTGTTTTTCTCAAGTTTCACTTTGCCGTTTTTGATAGTAGTCACAGCACCAAATTGTCTGTCTTCCTGTGTAAGGGGAAAGTCATAGTCGGAAAGATCGGTGACTGTTTGTGACATGGCGCCATTGGAGAATAGCTTCACCAATAAATGATTCTGTCCTTCCGCAATACCAAAGTTTAGATAGCCACTGATGGAAACATCTTGTTCATAAGTCAAAGAAGCAACTGAGTCATGAGTATTTAATTCACCTTTGCGATAGTGATCAAAATAGACTGTTAATGAGGTTGCCGTGGTGTTGAATTTTAGTTGCGAACCATATGCCAGTAGCAAACCCGTTAAATCTGGTTTATTTTCTAGTTGAACAAGCTGACCATCAGGGACACCGGCTATTTTGCTACCCTGAAAAGGCCAGTAATTGAAGTGATTCAAGAACAGACCCAACACTACAACAACCAGGGTAGGGAGGAGGATGAGAACAAGACGTTTTGGCTTGCGCGTTTTATGGGTTGTTGGCTTTTCAGATGGCTGCATGTTGATTCGCTCCTTTTAAGTTGATCTTTCTTCTTTGATTTTCTCACAGTATAGTGTTTAAAACAATATTCAAAGTGTAAAATTACTATATGGAACGACAGTACTTGTAAAAGTTGCACTAAGTGAGTTTGTTGCTGTCTGTTTCTCTCATTCATGAGCGGATTTGTAGCACCTCCGAGGAAAGATAATTGAAATGACTTTAGCAATAGAAGGATTTAAACAAAACTTTTTGACTTGGAAATAATTTTTGATTAATATAGGGGTGGAGGGTACCCCTATATTAAAGGAGGAGTCGACATGTCACATGCCAAAGAACATCAAACAGATGAATTACTTAAACGCCTGAATAAAATTGAAGGGCAAGTCTCTGGGATTAAAAAGATGGTCGTCGCTAATAAAGATTATGGGGATATCATGATCCAGTTGAACTCAGCTCGTTCGGCCATTCAAAAAATCAGCCAAATCCTCTTGGAGGCCCAAGCGGATCATGCATTGATGCATGTTAGTGAAGGATCGGATTTGGAGGAAGAAATGAAGGCCTTGAAACGGGTGATCACCCAATACAACAAGTTGAATTGAGTGACAGAATATGACTAAATTAAATGCAGATTTGCCAAAAGACATGCAAATCCAGAAACGAATCATTCATTTGGCATTGCCAGCAACTTTGGAGAATGTCTTGGAAACGACAGTGGGCTTTATTGACTCATTGATGGTTTCTAAAATCGGATTATTTGCTGTTGCAGGTGTTGGTTTGGCTAATGCAATATTGAATGTATATATAGCTATTTTCATTGCTTTAGGAATTGGGACATCTTCATTGATTTCACGAAGTATCGGCGCAAATAACCTAGAAAAAGCAAAGCAGATCGCTAAGCAATCGTTGTTGTTGGCAATCATTTCTGGTCTTTTTCTAGGAATTGTAAGTTTAGTAGCTGGACCTCAGCTTTTAACGATCATGGGAGCGACAAAAGAAGCCCTTGATTCTTCTCTGCAATTTTTTAGTATTGTAGGGGGCGGAGCTGTCGTTATTGCAACAATGTCTATTTTAGGGAGTATGCTGCGAGCAATCGGAGATACCAAAACACCAATGAAAATCGGTATTATTACGAACGTATTGAATATCGTTGTGGATTATGTCTTGATTTTTGGTGTAGGGTCAATTCCAGCTTTAGGTGTGATGGGAACAGCGTTAGGAACATTAACTGCCAGAACGTTAGGTACGATATTACTTTATAGAAAAGTACAGCACTCTGTTATCGCTTTCCCATTGTTTACTCGATTGAATAAAAGTAGTTCCAACGAACTGTTGCGAATTTCTTTTCCAGCAGCGTTAGAGCGGTTAGTGATGCGTTTGGGACAGGTATTGTACTTTGGTCTGATCGTGGCGATTGGTGCCAAAACCTATTCAGCACACACCATTGCTGGCAGTATTGAAAGCTTTGTGTATATGCCTGCCTATGGGTTGGCGACGGCTGCTGCTACACTGACGGGAATGAGTATCGGAAAGAAAGATTATGATGAGACAAAACGAATTGCTTTTTTTTCTGTAAAATATGGTGTGATTATTCTTAGTCTCTTAGGAATCGGATTATTTGTGGGGTCTCCATTTGTAGCTGCTTTGTTCACGAAAGATCCCGAAGCACTTCGTCAAATCGTGGTGGCTTTGAGGATCGATGCGTTCAATCAACCAGGATTAGCGATCAGTCTCATTCTAGCTGGCGTGCTGCAAGGAATGGGAGACACCAAGACACCGTTGTATAGTACAGCGTTTGGGATGTGGGTGATACGAATAGCAGGTGTGATAGTGTTAGGTAATATTCTGAATTTAGGTATCGCTGGTGTTTGGCTGGCAATTGGGATCGACTTGTACACTCGCTCGGCTTTTTTGGCCTATCGTTTTAAAAGAAATATCCGCAGACTTACGAAAAAAGGAAGCCCCGACTGAGGACTTCCTTTTTCATTACGAACCGGTAGAAACATACTTGCTCAGACCAAAGCGCCAAAACAAGAGGGCGGGAATGCCAAATGGCAAGCACAGTAATGAGGAGAACGCCCATAGTGGCTGCTCCAGCCGACCAATGATAAATAAAAAGGGATAGTATTGAAACCAAGCCATTGGAATGACATAGGTCAAGATCCGCAAGACTTGTTTGCCGTAGATACTAAATGGATAGCGGCCAAATTCGCGGGCGCCGTCCGTGAAAATGTTCATGAATTCCAATCCCTGAAGGGTGAAAAAAGAAATGGCGGCATAGATCAAAAAGAGAAAAAAGAATAAGACGGCACCACAGAGAATCATCAAAGTCAGAGTCAGCACTTTGATTGGCTGCCAATCAATGCCGCTTGTTGGCAGTACATAGCAAAACAAGAGCAATGCTTGCAGGAGCCGACCAATGCGAGTGAATTCCATTTTAGCAGCCAGCACTTGAAAGACTAGCGGACGAGGCCGGACTAATGCTCGATCAAATTCGCCATTGGCGATCATTTGCGGGAATAGGTCGAAACCGCGGGCAAAACATTCCGCTAATGAAAAAGAAAAAAGGACTGTCGCAAAGCACAGCAGCACTTCCTCAAATGAGAAGCCATCCACTTGATGGAACTGGGAAAACATAAACAAAATTCCCAGAAAAGCGGTAAAGGAACCAAGGAATTGGCCTAACGCCGTCAAGAAGAACGAAACCTTATATTGCATTTGACTTTTCAAATGGATACTAAAATATTTCCAGTAAAGAGACATCTTCAACCCCCCTGTACAATCACTCGTTTTAACGCACGAGCCATCCAAAACTTGCCACCAGCTACCAATACCACCAACCAAAAGAGCTGCATTCCCAGCATCTGCCACAACGCATGTCCAACCAAATCCCCGCTATAAATCCGTAACGGGACATTTTGCATCGCGGCAAAAGGCAGCAATTCAACGATTCTTCGAAAAGGCTGTGGGAAAAAAGGTAACGGAATAATGCCACCAGCGAGAAATTCACCAATTGCCCCCATCACGACCCGCACCCCGAGAGAAGAAAGGGTATAGAAAGTCGAGATATAAATCAACATCGACACAGCCACCACCACACCCAGACTTAAAAGAAGCGAGAGCATAAACAACAGTAAGACCATTAGATTTTCGGGCAAGACCAAACGATAGGGGACTGGCAACAAAAAGACGATAGCAAAAATCGGCAGGCAGCGCAGCAAAGCTTTTGCACAGCGGTTCGCTGCTGATTGGCAAAACCAACGGTTATAAAGATCCATGGGACGAGACAACTCGTAAGCAATTGCTCCTGATGCTATGGCATCAAAAATCTCATTTTCAAAAAACCATAACATGAACAATGCTAAGAAAGCTTGCTGCATCCAAACATAAGAGACAGTTTGCTGGAAGGTCATTGGAAAAGCAGTTGGATCGGTCTGATAAAAGGCGCGAAAAGCTAAAATCTCCAACATGCCCCAAACGAATTGTGTCACCATTCCAGCGAATGCTGCCGATCGATATTGCAGACTATTTGCAAAACGGATGCGAAAGAGTGCCTGATACTTGTTCATATATGGTACTCCTTATACAACTTAGCGACCATTTCTTCTGCTGTGATACTGGAAACAGACAGATCGGTGATTTCCACTTGCTGGCTAAGCTGTGTGATGGCCTGCGACACGGTCAGCTGCTTTGGATCAATCGTTAGTTCCAATCGCCCGATTTCTGCTTGGGTCACAGTGGCGCCTGCTGGAAGTGTTGGTACGATTCCTTGATAATCGATCTGCAATGTTTTGGCGTCAGAGAAGCGTTGCTTCAACTCTGTCAATTGACCATCTAATAAAATTTGCCCTTTACCAATCAGTAAAATGCGTTCTGTCAATGCTTCAATGTCCTGCATGTCATGGGTCGTTAGGATGACAGTCGTTCCCTTTTCCTGATTACGTTTTTTGATGAATTGGCGCACTACGATCTTAGACACCGCATCAAGGCCAATCGTCGGTTCATCTAGAAACAAAATCTTGGGATCATGGAGCAACGAAGCGGCAATCTCGCAGCGCATACGTTGTCCTAGACTCAAGGAACGGGCGGGGGTTTTCAACGTTTCGCTTAGATCGAGCAAAGCGACTAGCTCTTCCAGATTTTGCCGATAGACTTGCGGATCGACCCGATAAATATCACGAATCAGCTCGAAACTGTCGATGACTGGGACATCCCACCAGAGCTGACTACGTTGACCAAAGACAACGCCAATGTCTTGGACATGATTGATCCGTTCTTTCCATGGAACGCGCCCGTTGATCAAGCACGTTCCGTCATCAGGTATCAAAACACCGCACATGATTTTGATGGTGGTACTTTTCCCGGCCCCGTTCGGACCGATGTATCCGACCATTTCTCCTTCTTGGATCGTAAAGCTGATATCTTGTAAAGCAGGGATCGTCGAAACTTCTCGGTGAAAAAGGGCCTTGGCAGCATTACGAAAACCACTTTGACGTTTCGCGACTTTGAAGCTTTTGTTGAGGTGTTGCACTTGGATCATTTGGATTCACCCACTTTCTTTTTTTGCAAAAACGCGACAAAAAGAGCATCCGAAAACACGAATACTCGCAACGAGTTGGTCCAAACGAACATGGTTGGGGGCAGCGGTTCGTCAGCCAAACAAAAGTAAAGCTAGTGTAGCATAGCGAATGACTGAATTCAATGGAAGAAGGGATGCAAGCGGTAAAATGACATTCTAAAGGAGCGATAAAGGAATTATTCCTTTATCGCTCAGTTTCTTTTTTTTGTGGAAAGCCGTGCGGTCTTTATATAGAAAAGGTATAATAAATGAGAATCGATCACTTGTACACGTCAATAGATCGTATCACTGATGAGTGATTGGTAGAGAGAAACAAGGAGGTTCATGATGGTTCAACGAATCAAGAAATGGCTCGTGACGTTTGCACAAACGACCCCATTTCTTTTAAGCAATACGGTAATTGTGATTCCGTATTTGTTATTCTTAGGATTGAATGATGGCAAGAGTTGGCTAACGATTCTGCCTTTTACTTTATTTTATACATTGCGGATGACGGGGATTTTTCTTATTCGCAGTATACGTTTAGGATTAGATAGTTATACGCTGCTGATTGGCGCTTTGCTGATGGGCGGTGTGGGGGCCTTTGCCGGAATTCTAGGTGTTTATTATTTTCCATTTTTCTATTTATCCGGTAGTTTGTTAGGGCTGAGTGCCTCATGGTTAGTTCCCACGAATCGTACGGTTAATCTTCATGAGAAAAATTTGGGATTTACCAATATGACTCGTAAAAAACTGCCATTCGCATTGTTCTTACTGATCTTGCTGCTAGTGATAATGGAATGGTCAAGCTCAAAGAAGCTGATAGCTGCATTTGGCCTGTATACGATGTTTTACGTGATGGCTTATCATACAGTTACCCACTATCCTAGATATAGCATCGACTTTAAGCAGATGAATTCAAAAGTGATCGCCTTTAAAGAACTGATTCTTTTTCTTTTCTTTTTCTTGCTACTCTTTTTGCTGCGAAATGCGCGCTTATTAGCAAATATTCAATTACTTGATTGGGCGATTTATGGTTTCTTTGTCCTCTTCTTAGGTGCCGTATTTTATCTGGGACGAGCGAAGAAGCATTGGAAGCTGCCCTCATGGCTCAACGTGCTAACTTTTTTAAATGGCATGTTAGGGAATTTTGTTTTCTTATTTGGAGCGCTTTATCTAGGAAGTCTACATGGGACAGAGGCGTTGACTCGCTATTTGTATTTGCCTTATCTTGGAGGAATGATTTTGTCCATGATCTTAGGCAAACGTATTCTGCAAGGGATTTTTCCAAATACAGTTCCAGTTCTGCTTGGTGGTTTGGCTCTTTCATTGTTTGTGCTTCTTTTTCCACAAAGTTTTGTTCTTGGTTTGCTTTTATTAAGCTTTTGGCAATCTTTGACTAGCAGCTGGTTGAATCAGCAGTATGCGCAGGAGTCTTCTTTGCCTGTTGATCAACGAATGATCGCCAAATTTACCACTCAAAATAAGGGGAGTGTCACGCATCAATTTGTCATGATGGCTTTTCTACTGATTATGACAACTCTCTTTGACCGTCCACTGAATATCTTGTTACAGCTATCGGGAAGCAATCCATTATCAATGCCAGATTTGCAAGTCTTATATGATGTGAAATGGTTGAATTGCGGTGTTTTAATGGTTGGGATCCTTGTTGTATATATCTTATGGAAAAAAGCTCGAGCGAATGAAGAGACGGACGAAACAATGAAAATAAACGACGATTCTCCAATAGAATGAAGAATAATCCCACTAGGCTAGCAACTAGTCCAGTGGGATTTTTGTCCTTTGGTGGGCATAGGTTTTACATATGACACTAGTTGATGTGTTCAGTTCAAGAAAGGCTTGTGAGAGACAAATCGCTCGTTTAACTAGAGGTTAAAATAAATACAAAAAAGTAGAAATTTTTGTCATTCTATTTCGTTAAGAAAGATTTTGCAATTAAGAGGGAGACTTGTAAGCGAACCCAATACACTTTATAATAAAAGTGAATACATGCACAAATTCAATCAAAAATAAGTGAAAGAAGCGGGGTTTATGAAGAAATATTGCGATATTAACGTGTTGGAAGCCGCAGAAGAACGATTGACGTATATCTTCGATACCTTTTCTCATGTCTATTTCTCTTTCAGCGGCGGGAAAGACAGCGGTGCAATGGTCCAATTCGCTGACCAAATTGCCCGAAAGAGTGGGAAAAAATTTGACTTGCTGATTTTAGACATCGAAGCCAATTATCGATCCACTCGTATTTTTATGGAATCAATGAAGCGCTTGAAGAGTGTGGCTCATGTGTATCACTTTTGTCTACCATTCTATGAAGATAACACAACCAGCATTTTTCAGCCTCAGTGGAAGATGTGGGATGATGCCGAACGGGACAAGTGGGTCCAAGAAATGCCATCAGATGCCATTTCGTTAGCAGATCTGGATGAATCTTTGATGGAACTGTATGAAAGTGCAAATTTGAATCCGGATAAATTTTTGAAAAATTTTGCCTTTTGGTATGCGAATCATCATAAAGGCGAGCCGGTTGCCTGCGGCATCGGCATTCGCACCCAAGAAAGTCTGCACCGCTACCGTGCGATTATGAATAAGAACTTTAATTACAAAGGACATTGTTGGATCAAGCATCAAACCAATCAAGGGCTGATCGTCAATTTCTATCCTCTGTATGACTGGAAGACAGAGGACGTTTGGGGATCATACGCTCACTTTGATTGGGAGATGAATGCTTTTTATGACAAGCTTTATACGTATGGAGTATCCCTCTCCCAAATGCGAATTTGTCAGCCTTATGGTCTGCAACAACGAAAAGGACTCTCTCAATATGCGTTAGTCGAACCGGATACTTGGGAGAAAGTCGTCAACCGTGTTTCTGGCGCAAATTTTGGCCGCTTGTATGCACGGACTTCTTTGTTGGCTCATTACAATACCCAAAAACCTGCCCACATGACTTGGCAGGAGTACGCTGTCTTTTTGCTGGAATCGATTGGTCTTTACTCCAAGAATCTCCAGGACCATTATTACCGCAAAATATCGATTTTGATCGCTCATTATCGGGACAAATATGGTGTCAATGTTGAAGCAATCCCAGACGAAACCAAACGCAAAGAATGGTTGAAGAATGAAATTCTCTGGCATGATTGGAAAGGAATTGCCAAAGCGCTGGAAAAAAATGATTTCTCCCTAAGCACTCGGCAGTATGCGCTGACAAAGAAGGATGAATCTGAACTATATGCATTGGCAGCAGAATTTGGTGCGGCATTAGGCATTGAGCATCTGCCCAAGTATCAATTAAAGAAATTAAGCAAGTCGTATGAACGACTGACTAAAAATCAGTCATAGTCGATCAATTGTAACAAAGGAGATGGCAAAAATGAAAGAGCAACTGATTGTCTTTTTTCCACCCTATAAAAAAAGTCACTTTTATCAATTGATGGGTCCGTTCTTTGCCGAGCGCATTTATCAAAAACAATTTCCTTATCTCGTTAATTCTAGTGATTGCTACTGGTATGTGATTGTTGATCAACTGAATCAAGTGATCGCCTTTTCTTACTATGAAAAAAAAGCAGCCCGCATCGAGATTGGTGAGTTCTATGAAAAAGAGCCAACTGAAGACAGAAAGACTCTGCTGCTAAGAAAAATGCTCTATGATATTCGAAAAAGACATCCGGATCAAGAAATCACCGCCACAACGAACCACCCCGACGAAGTTGCGGTGTTTCAGATGAAAGGGTTCGCTGTTTTTCGACAAACGAAGAACTATTATTTTCTGAAAAGGGAGTGTTCTATTTGAGGGGGAAAATTGCTTTTCCTGTGTTAGCTGTCAAGATGGTTCCATTGAACAAGATTCACGCCAATCACTACAATCCCAATAAAGTAGCGGAACCCGAGTTGGAACTTTTGGAGTTGTCGATTCGAGAAGACGGATTCACACAGCCATTAGTCTGCTATTTTGACAACGAAAAGGAAGGCTATTTACTGATTGACGGCTTTCACCGCTATCAAGTTGCAAAAGAACGGTTGAACCTGAAAGAAGTGCCAGTGACTGTCATTGATAAGCCATTAGAAAACCGCATGGCTTCTACTGTCAGACATAATCGAGCCCGTGGTACTCATGGCATTGAAAAAATGAGCAAAATTGTTCAACAGTTAGTGGCTAGTGGCTGGGCCGATGAACGTATTGCCAAAGAGCTTGGAATGGATGCAGAGGAAGTTTTTCGCTTTAAGCAAAGTTCAGGATTAAAGAGAGCCTTTTCCAATCACCAATTTAGCCGATCATGGTCTGATTTCGAAAAAAAATACTATCAGAAACAAGAAGAACCAGAGAATACGTAAAAATCTAAAATAATACCCGTTTCAAACAAAAAGCGACTGTTGTCCTATTTTCGATAAAAGAAATTTTAACGAAAATAGGACAGTAGTCGTTTTAAATTGATTCTATGGTTAATTATCAATAGAAGTCAAGGACATCGGTTTTGCAAAGCAAACTGTTCTTTTAGGTAGCGATAGAAAGTCGCTTTTTTTACACCCGTCTTTTCGCAAACTTGTGTTACTGTACATCCCTTTTCATGGTATAGATGAAGTGCTTTTCTGATTAGTTGTGGATCTATCCGTGGTCTGCCGCCAATATTTCCTCTTGCTCGTGCAGAAATGAGTCCTTTGTCCTATTTTCGATAAAAGAAATTTTAACGAAAATAGGACAGTAGTCGTTTTAAATTGATTCTATGGTTAATTATCAATAGAAGTCAAGGACATCGGTTTTGCAAAGCAAACTGTTCTTTTAGGTAGCGATAGAAAGTCGCTTTTTTTACACCCGTCTTTTCGCAAACTTGTGTTACTGTACATCCCTTTTCATGGTATAGATGAAGTGCTTTTCTGATTAGTTGTGGATCTACCCGTGGTCTGCCGCCAATATTTCCTCTTGCTCGTGCAGAAATGAGTCCTTCTTTTGTACGTTCAACGATAATATCTCTTTCAAATTGACTAAAGGCTTGAAAGACCGTCATCATTAACTTTCCTTGCGGGGTTTGTGTATCAAAATTTTCTTTGATACTGATTACCTTTACTCCTTTTTGTTCAAAATAATAAACCAAATCGATTAAGTCTTTGGTACTGCGGCCAAGACGAGAAAAGCTCTCGATGATGATTTGGTCATGCTTTTTAACACGCTTCTTTAATTTAATCAATTCAGGACGGTTCGTTTGAGTACCACTAATTTTTTCAGTATAAATTCTCTGACAGTTATATTTTTCAAGTAAATCTAATTGACGTGAAAGGTCTTGCTGTCTTGTAGAGACCCGCGCATATCCATAAATCATTCCTGACATCTATATTCCTCCAGTTAAATAATCATTTCTTAATGAGAGAATACCCCTTTTTCTATTTGAAGTATACAGGGTAAAATAACAGATTTGTATGTTCTAACAGATAATTATTTGTTTTTCAGTCGTTTACTTATGTTTTTTCTTTGAATAGTAGGAAAGCAAACCATGAAATATACGATATATTTATCGGCCTTGAAGAGAGAAAATCGGCTGTTAAGGGAAAGAAAAAAATGATTGTTAAAGATATTAACAACTGTTTATGGAAAAGAAAAATGTTGAAAAGACAAAACTTGGCAAATAGTCTCCACTAGAAGAAGGAAGCTTATTTGTTATGTAACCCTCTATAAAAAAGTATGTTTGTTTTAAAAGAAAGGGAACAGCACGTCAATATTTTCACTAGTCAATGAAAATGTTGGTAGGTTTTATTTTTTTTGAGATGTTATGATTGATCTCGAGAAATTTGAATTTCTCAATTTTTTGTCTCAAAAACCTTCGTTTTTGAGACGCTTACTTATGGGGGACGCACTTCATCTGCGCTGTCTAGAGACAAAAGATTTTTGTCTTTATACAAAATCATTTGTCCGTTTTTTTATTTACTTATTAAAAACGAAGATTTTTGATTTTAAAAGGCGGAAGAAGGAATGCGCCTAAATAAAAGACAATAACAAATGGTCGAACGTTAAACGAGTTTAAGAACATAGTTATTGCTTAGGTAGAGTAGGTAGAGTAAGAAACTCATGATTAATATCACTAGTTTAGACAAAAGGAGGGAATGATGGAAAAAGTAAAAAAAATGGATCAACTGATTAAATTTCTAGTTGTCTTCTCCATTCTTTTATCGCATATTCCCGTAGGTATGGTTTATGCAGAGGAGATCTCTCAATCCAATAATGAGGAAAATACCGTCGAATCAAATAGGCAAGAATCAGAACAAGTAACGAATCATTCTGTAGAGCGAAACAATCCTCTGGTTCAGTTGATTGCTAATCCGCCAGAAGGAGGAAATCCTCAACAATTTGTGAGTCCAACACCTACAGGAACGATTCCAGGTATAATGGCAAGACCCAATGATAATTGGCGGTTTGTCAAGTGGGAGATTAGTAGCAGCATTGGGGTTTCTGTCGATGATCTTTATGCAGAATCTTCCTTGATCACGGTACAAGGCGCTGGTGAAGCAGTCATTCAAGCAATATATGAACGGATTCCTGGAGGAATAGTGACAGTTAGGCACGTCGATGAATCTGGAAATGAGATTGCGGATACCGTGTCTCTGAATGGCTATCAAGGAGAGTCTTATACCGCAGAAGACAAGAACATATCGGGCTGGGAACTAATGACAACTCCTCAAAATGCGACTGGCACGTTTACTGGAGCTGACCAGACCGTCGTTTTTACTTATAAGCGAATTCTAGCTGGAGAAGTTCTTGTGAAATTTGTCGATGAATCTGGAAATGACGTTGCAGAGAGTGCAACATTGACTGGTTATTACGGAGACACTTATACCGCAGAAGCTAAAACAGTCGAAGGCTGGGAATTAATTACGGTACCCGCTAATGTATCAGGAACGTTCTCGGATACAGGACAGATAGTTGTATTCGTTTATCAGCGCCAGCTTTCTCTCTGGGGAACTGTTCCATGGGACTATGATGAAGTTTCAAAAACAATTACGCTCTATGGTGGGATTGCTGGACTTGTGGATACAGCACCTTGGAAACTCCCGTCAATAGCTACTGAAGTTATTGTTGTTAAAGAAACGGTTGTCCTACCACCAAATTCAGGGCAATTATTTATCGGGGCATCCAATTTAAAGGCAATCGAAGGTGCGAATAAATTTGATACGTCTTCAGTTACTCATATGAACTGGATGTTTGGGAATGCAAGCTCCTTAGAAAGTCTTGACTTGAGTCAATGGAATACGTCCTCGGTAATTGACATGACAGCCATGTTTAATGGCACGAGTTCACTTAAAGAATTGGCCATAGAAAATTTTGATACGTCCAAGGTAACCAATATGTCAAGAATGTTTGCGGGGACAACTTCTTTAGAAGAACTTTCAATAGGTGACTGGAATACTCAACTGGTTACTACAATGAGTACGATGTTTGCCAGAAGTGGAATTATCCATTTGGATCTGAATAATTGGAATACTAGAAGCCTGGAAGATATAAGCTGGATGTTTCAAAATGCCAGTGTGAGGACAGTAAGTGTAAAAGATTGGAATACGACTAAAGTTCAGAATATGACTGGTGCTTTTCAAAACATGGCTGCCATTACAGAATTGGATATAAGCGGTTGGTCAACAAATGAGATTCCTGTAACTGTAACAAACTTGTTCGGAGGTATGTCAGGATTAAAGTCTCTTACCTTAGGAGCAAGATCCGTCTTTAGTCAATCAGCTAGTTTGCCAAATATCCCAGTCAATAATGAATATACTGGACGTTGGATTCTGTATGATTCCATTGATAGTTCTCAGCCAATAGCATTTTCTTTCTCTTCTGAGTTTATGAACAATTACAATGGCAGTCACCCTGGAACTTATATCTGGGAGGAGACTGTACCAGAAGAACTTTCTGCCGGGATACATCCAGTCAGCGACCAATCCATTTCGATCGTTGGTTATATGACAGAGTCAGCGGATGTGCTCTCAATTACTTATCAGAATACAGCGGGAAACACGATGATGATCGATAAAGATTCACCTCGAATCGAATGGGGAGATTATTATGATACACAACAACAAATCCGCTATTTTCAAATCAATTTAGCAGAGAATGAGCGCTTGGAGACGGATTCGAAAGTAACTATTTTTCTCTCAAAACCTTCTGCTAATACATTAGGAGATCTAACAGTTGATCGAGAGGTCATCAAAGGCATCGATTATCGAGCCAACAATATTACGTTGGATCGTTATGCCATCAATGATTTAGTATCAAATGATGAATTATATCAAATGATTTTACGGGAAAGTCGAGCTGAAGCGAAGAATCTACTGACTGAAGCGGACCTTTCTTCGGAAATCCAAGTGATCGAGACGGATATTACACTCGATATCAGTGTTGATGGTACTTACTATGCATTGCTTGAAGTAGGAAACAAGGCTTATCAATTTTTAGTTGCCATTGATGTGTCTTCTAAATTAGGACACTTGAAGGTCACGATTCCTACCAAGATGATTTTTGAATCACTCTATGATGAAGAAGAGAGCAACCGTAGTTTTGAAAGTGCGAATTATGAAATTCGTAATCAATCTCGGATTCGAGTTGATACGTATATCACGCAGCTTGCTATCACGGATGTTGCAGGAATTACATTATTGGCTGATGGCGAGAGTCCTCTCGATTATGTAACGCCAATACATCAGGATCAAGTCTTAGAATCGATAATCCCGATTCCGTTCTTACGGCTAAGCATCAAGTCGGAAGAGTCCGAGATCCAACTATCTGAAAGAATGCCAGAACAACATTTTGTCCGTCTGTCTCAAGGAAGTCGTGTTCCTGTTAAATTGTCGGGCCATTACTATGGTCCTTACCCACGCTGGATCACAGATGACCAACTACAACAAGGCGGATATTATGAAGAATTGCTGGCACCGAAATATCAGATTGTTCTGCGTTTCGTTCCAAGCGGATCTTCTTAGAATTTGATGATTGCTCTTGCAGACAAACCATAGATAAGGAGGTGGGACCTATGGAGCAAACACAAAGGGGTCAAAAAAAGCGCAAAGGATTGTTGTGGTTATTATTGCTGGCTTTGATCGTCGGTGGACTGGGCTTGTATTTCCATTTTCAAAAAGGATCGGTACCGGTCATTAGTGCAGATCTGTTACCAGAAGTCGGCGATGCAAATGATCAACGTCTCTCAGAACGTGCCCAAGAAATTGCGGATGCCAATTACTTTACGTTGCAGATCAACCCAGAAGCAGTATTTGAAGATGGAAACAGCGCTTGATCAATCGAAATTGTTAACCCCGGAACTAATGTTTACCCAATTGCAGTTGATATTACCTTATCGAATGGCGAGCTTGTTTACGCATCAGGAGCGATTTATCCCAATCAGTTTGTGGAGAACGTCAATTTGATTACGCCGCTAGCTAAGGGGGAATACCAAGCGAAAGCAACAATCAATATTTACGACCCCGAAACGAAAGAAAAACAGGGGGTCACTGAAGCTGAATTAACGATTATCGTTAAGAATTAAAATCAAACAAAAAGTGAGGAATATAAAATGAAAAAAACAGTATTACTAAGCGCAGCAACAATCGTGGGGATTTTAGCCACTGGTATAACAGCATTCGCGGAGCAATCGTATGATGTACAAACAATTGATGGACGGACAGGGTACAATTCTGGAGACATCACAGTGAACGGGATCATTGGTGAATTTGACAATACGGTACCCGGTCCAGATCCTTACGATCCAAATCAATGGATCAATGTTACGATTCCTACAACTGCTTTATTTTGGACGACCGAAGAATCAAATCATACGCAAATTGTCGCTCCATCTTATACAGTCACAAACAATTCTGCTGTGGGTGTAACGACGTATGTGGCGACCGTAAATGATGTAAATGATATGGATGTAGTTGATCAATTAGATATCAATGGAATCGAATTATTTACAAATGGTGTTGCTAATGTTACAGAAACAGAACTATTCACATTAGAAGGAAATGATGGAGTAGTCACTTTTGACAGTTTTTCATTCGGTGGTACCGCCAGCCCAAGTGATGCTTCGGCTGAGTTAAATCCAAGCTTCACTTTAGTTTTACGTTTCGCTGCAGTCATTTAATGGCTGCTCGAATCGTTCTCTTGTTACAAGAAGGGAGCAATGTGATGAAACGATTATGGAAGGACTTCTTTCTGCTGATCATACTTATACTCCTGGGAAATCTATGTATACAGACTGTAACAGCGGAAGCTCAGAATTCCTTGACAAATGTTCAGAAACAACCCACTCACCAATTGACAGTCCGAGGTCGTATAGGAGAAGATGACTCTTCCGATGATGATCCAGAAAGCGATCTCACCCTGAATGATGGGCGTAAAACTATTGTGGCAGATGGCTCAAAGATAGGTAAGTTTCCCGAAACAGGGAATATTGGAGAGAAATTCATCTATCTTGGACTAACATTGCTCGTACTATGGGGATTGGCGGTGAAGAAAAAACTATCCGATCAACGTCAAGCGATGTGAAGGATATGTTGATTTTATATCAATAGAATTGTGATTAAAGAAACTATCTGGAGACTCAAAAAAGAGACTTCAGTTAGTTTTTTTGTTGTCTTAATTTACTTATAAAGTAATTAACTATCATTTGTAATAGGATGCTCAATGATAGGGGGATCAGACTGGCTAGAATCTCTGTCGAAGCTATTTTTCTGTTTCAACTTCTATGATATGATTCTTAAAAGAGACTGAAACTTATTCAAAATGTAGGGTGGAAGCATCAAGATGAAAATAAAAGAGATCAGTGAGAATTATGATATCACACCTCATACATTAAGGTATTATGAAAAAATCGGGTTATTGTCACCAAAGTATTCTGAGAATGGTTATCGTGACTATTCTTATGAAGACATTCAACGGTTGAATACAATAAGAGATCTGCGATTTTTTGATGTACCTTTAGAGGATATAAAGAAGTATTTAGATACCAAGAATAAGGCATTAACCAAAGAAATCTTGAATTTTGAGCGCAAACAATTGCAGGAGCATATCAAAGTGTTAAATCAGAAACAAGAGTTGTTACAAGAGAGAATTGAATTACTCGAGTATGCGGAAACCAAGCAAAACCATGAAATAGAAACGGTTTACTATAACGATCGCTATATTGTTTTGAGCCAGGAAAAAAATACATTGGGAAAAGATCTTTATCTTGAGCTCAAGCGACTGCATAAGCAATATGAGAAAGAGCTGCATGCTAACAATCAAAATGTTTTCGGCACCGTACTAACTCCTCAAGGAGAGTCCTTCAAACATCAAGTTTTTTATTGTTTAACCAGTGATCTTTCTGATCAGAAAGCATTTGTTCTGCCAGCAGGTAATTATGCCTCTATTTACTATACGGGGACCTATAAGAATCGTGGAGCAGCGCTTCGTCAATTAAACGATTATTTAAAGCAACACCAACTTGTAACGATTGGTGACTACTATGAATTTTATTTGATCGACTTTCATGAGACAAATCAACCAACAGAATATGTCAGTAAAATCGAGATTCTCCTTGATCAACCGTAGAATAGGTTGATCAAGGAGAATCTCGTATGCTGTTCCTTGTTGAAGAAGGTAGGGCTAAGATGATTTTGTCGATGGTTTTCCCAGGAACTGATGATTAACAAGACATCGAAGCCATGTCAGACTTCGATTTTATCGGGAGAGCAACGAAGGTTAACAGCAAATGAGTTTTCTTTTTTCAGTTCAGGTGTTCAGAATGACGATAACGGGAATCTTCCCTAATAAAGCAGCAAAGACATAAAAAGTGATTTAGATGCACAATTTTGAGTAGGAGCTGGTTCGTTGATTCTAGATTGATTCAATCATTAAGCTGAAAAGTGATAGTCAGAAGTTATCAGATATGCTTATAACAATAATAATTGATTGCGAATAGATTATTATCTATAGGTAGAAAGCCTTCTTTTTCTAAATAAGTTGGCAGCAAAGCCAATGCTTGGCCTTTTGAAACGAGGTCTAAAATAGTTTCTAATGAGTCTATTTCAATCAGTCGCTCCGTTTCTTTTACTATTTCTAATGTTAGTTGTCTTAAAGGACAATGCAAGTCACTATTGATCAATAGTGGTACATTTGTCTTATTTCTGTCACCGCATAAAAAATTCACAAGTAATTGCTTGGTTTCTGTTAAAGTATACTCTGTCCTATTTATTTCTTGAAATGTTATGACGAAATCATAAGGCTCGCGGCAAATTTCTGAAAGGATCATTTCTGTCCGTTTGCAACTTATTTTTATCGATTCAATTGAGATTTCGTGGCATTCATTGACTAAATATTTTAGTAGCAATTCTGATGTAAGTAATTTTGGCTGCTGTTCAAAAAAATTTTTTTTAACGGTCTCAAATTTTGACAAAGTAGTAAGCGAGAAAAGATAAAATTCTTCCCCATTGGCAGTCGGAGTTACGCCATTATGGTTCCGTATGAATAAATGCGTATTACATTCATTTTCTATTGTTTGAAGACGTGCAGTGATATTCGATTGAGCATAGCCCAATCTTTTAGCAGCTTTGTTAATTGTTCCTTCTTCATAAATCGCTTTAAAAATCACTAAGTCATTAAAATTCATCAGACTAACCTCTTATTTATCATTTTTTGTGATAAGCATATCATGATTCTATATTATGCGCGATGGGGGATGTCAAGTATACTTTTGATAACGAAAGGAGAGAGCGAATATGCAAGCGATGCAATATAAAATAGTTTTTCCTGCAGATTACGACATGGGAAAAATAAAAAAAAGAGTAAAGGATAATGGGCACAAGACAGATGGCTTTAAAGATTTGCTGTTTAAGGCTTACCTGATTACTGAGAAAAGTAGCGGTGATTTAGAAAATAGTTATTGTCCTTTATATGTTTGGAAAGCAACAGAAGGCATGACACAATTTATTTTTGGCGGATTTTTTGACAATATTATTGCTTCTTTCGGCTGGAAAAACATTGAAATAGGTGTTACCTCAGAAATTAGCTTAGACCGTTCCTTCTCAGAAAGTAAGTATGTGATCGAAGAATGTCATGATATTCACCAGCAGCCTTCATTACAAGAAGTTGAACTAAAATCGAATGATTATGACAATTCATTGGGTAAACTTACCATTTATAATCCGGATAAATGGAAGTATGTCACCTTCTCATTTTTTAAGGAGAAGCCAGTGCTCAAACCAAACTTAAAACGTTATTCTATTTTACATTTATCATTAGAAGAATAAAGAGGAGTGTCCAGTAAACCGTCATTCTGGACACTCTTTTTCATAGTGAAAACTTTCGTTCGTATAAGCAAGATTTCATTAAATGAACTTACTCGCTTATCTGAAGCTATTTGTCATAGAGTTGGGTTAAACTGGCGATTTTCCTTTTTAATTCTGTGCGAACATGTAAAGGTTCTAGACATTCGCATTTGTCCCCTAAGCTTAAAATAATCCCGTAGTAATAGTCATTTTCTACAAAAGGGAATGTGACGATATAATGGGTCTCATCCTCTCTTACAAATTGGTTATAGTCGCAATAATCGAGTAATTGTTCTATGATAGACGCATGAATTCTTAGTTTGATCGATATCTGTAGTTTATTTAAGATTTCTGGAGTAAGCAAAGGTAGCGCTGGAGGAGATTTTGGAACAAAACTGCTCTCAGCCATTTTTAAATTCGAAAGGCGAGTTACTTTGAATAATCGGAAATCATTTCTTTCATAGCAGTATCCTTGAAAGTACCATTGACTATTTTTCAAAACCAGCTGATAAGGTTCGACTTGTCTGTTGGTCCTGTTGCCCTTGTGGTTAATGTAATCAAATGTGAGTAAATGATTTTTTTGTAAAGCTCTCTTGATAATAGTAAGATATGCTTCTAAATTTCGATCGCCCAACCATTGACTAAAGTCGATATGCATTTGCTTTGCTTGTACGTGTGCTGATTCTATTCTATCTGATGGGAACAGACTTCTGATTTTTGTCTGTGTATTTACAAAATTATTACTTTTCATAACACTTGGAATACTAGATATGCCTACTAAAATCGTAATCAAGTCTGCTTCTGTAAAAGTATTTTTATCCATTTTATACTTTTCCATAATCTCAAATCCTCCGCCCACGCCAGAAGTAGAATGGACTGGAATCCCAGCTATACTGATTGCCTCTATATCGCGGTAAATCGTACGGGGTGACACTTCAAACATTTCGGCTAGTTCCTTCGCGCTCACTCTTTTTTTATCCATTAGAAGGATTATAATACTGACCAATCTACTCACTTTCATTTAGAATCTCCTAGTAAATTATTTTGATATTGTTGCCATAAAGTTGTCAACAATTGATAGGTATAATGATAGCAGAAAGAACGATTAATGGAGGGAAATTATGAAAACAATTTATCTTTACGTACTAGATACTCTAGCAGATTGGGAAATAGGATATGTGACGGCAGAGTTACATTCAAAACGCTTTTTTAAAGCGGATGCGCCTTTATTAAGAATCAAAACAGTTGCTCATTCGAAACAACCTATTCACACTATGGGAGGAATGAAAATAACTCCTGATTGTTTAGTGGAGGAAATGGATTTAAACCAAGAATCTATCCTATTGTTACCTGGTGCGGATAATTGGAGTGATTCAAGACATCACGCTGTCCTTGATGCAGCAAGAGAGTTGCTTTTGCTGGGTGGAACTGTTGGAGCGATTTGCGGCGCCACGGTAGTCTTGGGAAATGTTGGCTTATTGAATGATCGCTCACATACGAGTAACAGTCTTGAATTTCTTGAAATGTTTTGCCTGGGATACAATGGCCAAGAACTATATGTAGATCAGCGATCTGTATCGGATAATCGTCTAATCACTGCAGGATCAACGGGAGCGTTACTTTGGACGAAGCAAATCATAGAGAGCTTACATGTGTTCAAGAAAGAGACGTTAGAAGCATGGTATAGCTATTTTAGTACAGGAAACGCCAGTCACTTTTTTGAACTGATGCAGACATTGCCTTCTGCTGACAATAAATGATTTTACCCGTGCCCAGAAAATATTTTCTAGGCACTCTTTTTTATGATTATAGACAGCTTTTAATGCTATTTCTATAAAATGCACTGGACTCTGTCAGTTTAGTTTCTCTTTCATTTGGTTCTCTAGTTTAAGTAATTTTTGTTGATAAATTATTTTAGCAATCAATTAAATCGTGCTGAATTTCATCTGTTCTGACGATATTGCCCGATTAATTGAATGGAAACGCATACAAATAACTTTAGAAATCGGTTACAATCATCTTGTCAGTGAGGTGAGAGCATGAGATTAGATACCGAAAACGTTGATAAGGTATTAATTGAAAATGATCTAGTGGTAATGCACAAAATAGATAGGATTCATTTTATGGATAAACCGCATTTTCATGATGGGTTTGAAATTCATTTTACATTAACGAATAGCACGACTTATCAGATTGATGAGCGAAAATTTGATGCAGATGCTGGTACGGTTGCTCTGTTTAGTTCAGAAGAGCTCCATCGAGTTTCCATTGATCGCAGCAAATTGTATGAACGCTATTTTATTTTGTTCAAGCCCAGTTTTATTGAAGAATTCACAACAAATTTTCCTTTTCTTTTGGAAATATTTTCCAAGCAACAGAAGGTTGACTGTATTGAGTTGACTTCAGATCAAAGTCTTAAAGTCACTGATCTTTATGAAGAAATGATTCGATGTGACCAAGAGCGAAAAGAGCCGTTTGAACTTTTGCATCTAAAATTGAAGTTGACGGAGTTACTTATTCTATTGAATAAAATCGTTTACTCTGATGAGAAATTACATAAACCAATATCTTATGAGCATTATCAAACAATTTCTGAGATTGTTTCTTTTCTTAAAGAAGAATATATGAATGAAATGACTCTGGATGAATTAAGTGAACGTTTTTTTATCAGTAAATCAACGATTATTCGCGCATTTAAAAATGCACTTGGTATGACACCAAATCAATATTTAATCTATATCCGAATCATGAAATCACGAGAATTGTTAGAACAAGGATATTCTGTGAAACAAGTTTCGGAAAAAATTGGGTACCGTGATGAGTCTAGCTATATTAAAAAATTTAAAGAGATACAAGCCGAGTCACCAAAACAATACCAATTAAAAAACTTAAGAACCAAGAGGAGTTAGGAATGGTAGTAGCAAATAATAAAATCTCACTTGTAAGAGAACGGCTTAAGCATTTTGATAGCTTACCGTTGAATCAGGAAGATTTTAGAGACAGTAATAATCAATTATCAGAAAGTAAAGGATTCTTTGCTAGAGACTTTGGTATGGAGCAATGGGACTGGCCTCAAGGAGTCGGAATTTATGGGTTGCATTTGGAGGGACCTATAAATGATGAGTATATCAAACAATGGGCCACTGAAGAGATCAATAAAGGCCTTCCAACTAAAAATGTGAATACGATTTGTCCTTTACTAACACTTGTTGACTATCCGGAGTATGAAACCCTTGCTCTAGAATGGATGAAGTGGATCGAAAAAGAATTTCCTAGAACAGATGAAAATGGACTGCAGCATATTACATCTGGAATAGATAAATTCACAGTAAAAGAGAATCGGAACCAAATTTGGGTAGATACTCTTTTTATGACAGTTCTTTTTATGGGGAAAATGGGCGTGAAATACGATAATCAAATCTGGCGTGAGGATGCAATCGAACAAATGCTTCTACATTGTAAGTATCTCTTAGATCGTAAAAGTGGTTTATTTTATCATGGGTGGAATTTTGAAGAACAATCAAATTACGGGGGCAATTTTTGGTGTCGAGGAAATAGCTGGATCACGGTTGGTATCCCGCTGTTTTTGGAAATAATGAACGGTTATTTAGCTAAGTCATCAGAAAGGTACCTATTGAATCTCTACAACAATCAAGTGAAATCTTTGCTGGAAATCCGTAGTAAGGATGGCTTATGGCATACAATTTTAACGGATCCGACTTCCTATACGGAAACTTCCGGATCAGCTGGAATCATTGCCGGCATGCTCTTAGGGGTAAAGAGTAATTTCCTTACTATTCAGCTTTCTCAAGAGGCAATCAACGATTTAATCTCATCAATAACAGCCAAGATAGCAGAAGATGGTACGGTACTTGGAGTGTCTGCAGGTACTCCGATTTCCTGCAATGCTGAGGACTATAAAGGTATTGTCCAAATGCCAATGGTGTATGGACAAGCAATGACGTTGCTTGCCTTGACCATCGCAGAATCTTTGAAAGAAAAGGCAATCACATGAGCTTACTTATCTATAGTTTGCCAGCTTTGGGATGGGGGTTGATGCCGATTATTTCCAAAAAAGCTGGAGGAACACCAGTGGAACAATTATTGGGCACAACCTTTACGGCATTGGGCATTTCTATCATTCTCAGTTTTCTAATGGGTGTTGAATACACATTGACGGGGACTATTGCAGCATTGATTTCGGGATCATTTTGGGCGGGGGGTCAATATCTCCAATTTCAAGCCCTTGCGACTGGGACAGTGTCAAAAGTGATGCCATTATCGAATGGGACACAATTGCTGTTTACGTCACTTGCTTCTGGCATCCTTCTCCGTGAATGGCAGAATTGGAAACAGGTTCTTATTACCCTGCTGTTGCTGCTGGTTATTTTAGTTGCAATCTACCTTGTTACAATGAATCAGAAAAAGAAGCAGCAAAAATCAATATCACTACAAACAATTCTCATGGTTTGTACGTCATCACTTTGTCTGATGGGCTATATGGTCACGACGTCACTTTTTCACGTGGAAGGGCTACAAATCTTTCTACCTCAAGCTTTTGCGATGTTTCTTTCTTCTTGCGTGATTGCGAAATTCGACCAAGAAAAGCAAGAGTTGTCAAGAATTTCTCGAAATGTACTGACAGGTATATTTTGGACAATTGCAAATATCTCCTTATTTTATATCGCAACACAGTTAGGCGTAGGTTTAAGCTATACCATTTCTCAGTTGTGCATCTTTGTATCTATTATGGGCGGGATCCTATTACTAAAGGAAAAAAAGACCAAGGTAGAGATGATACACACGATAATTGGAGTATTACTGTTTTTTTCAGCAATTTTGGGTTTAAGTCAATTTAAATAGATCATTAGGAGGAAATATTGATGAAAAACAAGATTTTAAAGGCTGGTTTATGTGCGGGGTTATTAATGGGCTTGTCGGCATGCGGCAATTCTGACTCAGCTTCTTCCGACACTGTAAGATTGTTTGTATCGGGAGATGCATCAGAAGGCGGTGCCTATAGTGAGATGGCAAAACGTTATGAAGAAGAGACTGGTATCAAAGTAGAAGTAACAGATGTACCTTATGCAGATATGGAGACGAAAATCTCTAAAGCTGTACAGTCAGATGATGCCCCCGATGTTGCCCGGGTTTCAGGGGTCTTACCAGATTGGGGAGACTATTTAGTTGATTTGACAGATATTGCTAAAAAAGGCAAAACGCTAGATTCAATGACGATTAAAGACGAAGACGACAAGGTTCGGGCCTTACCAACAGACATTACTGCGGTAGGAATGTTCATCAATACAGATCTTTTTGAGCAAGCAGGGGTTTCTTATCCGCAAGATGAAGGAGAAGTTTGGACATGGGATGAATTTTTAGAAGCTGTGGACACGATCCAAGAAAAAACAGATGCCAAATATGGATTTGTAATGGATCCTTCGGATCATCGATTGAGAGCGTTCACGTATCAATTTGGTGGGCAGGATTTTGTTCTGAATGATAAAACCGGTACTTATGAAACTGATGATGCGACAAAAGCTGCGTTACAAAAGTTCATTGACCTAAATAATGATGGAACAATTCCAAAAACGGTCTGGACTTCTGGAGAAGATGCTTCTTCAATGTTTAAGAGTGGAATGATTCCAGCATATATGTCAGGAAGTTGGCAAATCAAAGATTTTACCACCAACATTAAAGATTTCAATTGGCAAGCCATTTACATGCCGTATGAAGCAACTCGTGCTACCAATATGGGCGGTAATTTTATGGTTGGTTTTGAAAACAGCAAGAATAGTGAGGGCGGACAGAAATTTATGGAGTGGTTGTACACACCAGAAAATTATACTGAGTTATGTGAATTAGCTGGTTATCTTCCCGCAGAAGAAGGAATAAAAGTGAATTATGCAGATGCACAAGCGGCTTACGATATTTACAATCAAGAAATTGAAGCGGCGGCCCAACCAATTTCTTCTAAACAAACTGCAGATCAAGTGGCGATGACAATGGCTGGATACACTGGACTAACTGGTGCATACAAGGATTCAATGATTCAAGTGTTGAATGATGAAATCAGCTTTGATCAAATGATTGAGAATATCGAAAAAGATTACAACGAGGGGTACACGAAGAAGTAAGTAGGAAATGATGTGGACTGGTACTCATCCGGTCCACATCCATTCTATTTTGAAAGTGGGAGAAGAATGAGCGATTATATCTATTCAGTAAAACAAGGCAGTTCGATCAATTGTTGGCAACGCAGCATGCTCCAAAAGGAAAAAGTTGAAAGCAAAGATAGTTGTATTGATGCTCCTGTAAACATGACGGAAGGGTATCAAGAAGTCGAATATCCCATTCGAGCAAATTTCTTACAAACGCTTTCTGAGGTGCCGTATCCTGGAAAGCAAGATTTTTCAGAGGTATATGATGGTTTTGAAAATCCGAGGGTAGATTTTTCTACTTTTCAAGCAACTCCGCATAAAGTAAGTACATACTTGCGGTCACAGCTGCGTTGTCAAGAGAAACAAGCGGTGGAATGTTCGTTGGTTACCTGCGGAAGAGCTATTCTTTGGATGAATGGGAAATTGCTTACTGATTTTCGGCCCTATACGCGAAACCATGGCACGAAAACCACTATAGTTCTCCCGCTAGAACAAGGCGATAATGAACTCATCGTTTACATGGATGATCTAGCCGAGCGAGATGTAAATTTTTTTGTTGAATTAAGTGTCTTGTCGAATCATCACTTTCAAGTAGTCTTGCCTTTATCGTATGACGAAACTATTCTTCAACAGGCAGAGGAGTTCTTGAATGGGCTTTATTTTGAGAAAGATTTTTATTCTAAAGGAGAAGTACGTATTTGTTCGGACTACGATTATTTCGAGAAAGTCTTTGTTACTTATGAAGAGGTCACTTTTACAGAAGAAGTTGGGGGGAATATTACAGATTTCCGGCGAGAAAGTCAGTTTTTACCGTTAAATAATCAACGTATTTCTTTAGGCAATGTGGAAGATATCCCTACCTCAGGGCTAACGCATCTGTTTGTGGGCGTGCTACTTCCAGACCAAACCTATCTGTTTAAGAAACTTGTTTTTACAGTTTATAACGAAGAAAAGTTAAAGCGCAACTTAGGTGGAACTTTAGAAGAGAGAAAAGCGACAGCTCTGACAATCTTTTCAAAACTTGCCATGCCGGATATGAATAGTGCGTTAGCAGAAATTCACTTAACTGGGAAATTATCAGAAGCGTGTTGGAAAAAACTTCAGCCGGCTTTTCGTATGATAAAGGAACGGGGAGATTGCGCAGATTTTATGTTCGCACCGTTACTGGGTTTTTGGCTAGGAAAAAAAGAGCAGTTGCCAGAGAAGCTAAGGATAAAGCTCCGAGAGTTGGCGCTACATTTTCGCTATTGGATCGATGAGCCTGGAAACGATGTCATGTGGTACTTTAGTGAAAATCACTCCTTATTGTTCCATACGTGCCAATATTTTGCTGGATGCTTGCTTCCAGAGGAAACGTTTGTAACGAGTGGAAGACAAGGAAGTCAACAATACGATTTAGGAAAACAACGTTTGTTACAGTGGTTTGAGCAATTTGAACACTATGGGTTTTCTGAATGGAATTCTATTACGTATCTGCCCATCGATTTAATAGGTTTTTTCAGCCTTTATACGAATGCGCCAGATGAAGAGATAAAAAATGCAGCGAAAAAAGCATTGGATTTCACATTCATGATCATGGCTGTAAATTCTCATGGAGGAACTCTTTCCTCCACATTTGGCAGAACATATGAACACGATTTGAAAGCCATGCGTTTGGGAGAAATCAGCAATATTTTAGCAATTGCTTGGGACCGAGGTAACTTTAATTACGCCTTACGAGCATCGACACTTTTTTGCCTATCTGATTATGTTCCACCAAAAGAATGCGTGTCTTTGATTGATTTACAGCCAAATGAGGAATTGACAGCAACTTACCTTCAAGGGATCAATCGAGTGCAGACGTATCTTTATAAATGTCGAGAATATTCAATTGCTAGTGGAATCGAGTATCACTGTTTTCAAAAGGGTCATCAACAACATATGATGAACCTTTCGTTAGGCAGTGATGGGACACAGCTTTGGATAAACAACCCAGGTGAGTTTATGCATAGTGGTGAAAATCGGCCTAGCTATTGGGCTGGAAATGGTCGGATGCCTTGTATTAAACAATTTAAAAATGTTTTGCATATCAAATATGATTTATCCAAGGCAGATGTACCCTTTATCCACATGTATGTGCCGTATTGGAATTTAGACTGGGTGGATCTCGATGATTCAAATTGGTTGTTTATCAAGAAAGATCAAAGCTACCTTGGTGTTTATTTTTCGCAAGGTTACGAAATGCAGCCAAGCGGGGATACTCGCGGTAGAGACATCATTTCTGAAGGAATCAATCATACTGTACTTGTAAAGTGCGGGAGCAGGAATGAGTTTTCAACTTTTGAAACTTTTATGAAATCGGTTAAAAAATCTAAAATGACCGATGAATCATTTCATGATCCTCAATTTGGCTCATTAGTTTGGCCGGAGATTGAACATCTTGCATCGTATCAAGTAATACCAGTTGTAAAAATGAAGGAGGGGACAGAGTATGAAGAAACTTAAAAAAAATAAATGGCCTTTGATTTTTACAGGAGTCAATATTGTCCTGTTCATTACTTTTTTTCTCGTACCAGCAATTTTGGGCTTTTATTACTCTTTAACGGACTATAAAGGATTTGGGACTGCTAACTTCCTTGGTTTCGATAACTATATTGCTTTATTTCAAGATGCGAGTTTTTACCGATCCTTATTCCGAACCTTTACTTATGCAATTTGCTTGGTGCCGCTGATTTACGCTGTTTCTTTAGGAATTGCCATTTTGCTGAACAACAAGCACACAAAGGGAAAGCTCTTAGGGAAAATTGTTTTCTTCTTGCCCTGGACAATTTCGGGTATTGTTGCTGGGGTTATTTGGAAATGGTTGTTTGGAGAAAATTTTGGCTTTGTGAACTATATCATTGGGAATTTAGGCGGCGAAGCCGTTCCCTGGTTTTCCAATGCAAGCGCAGCATTTGCGGTAATTCTATTGGCAGCGCTTTGGGGTGGGACAGCATTTAATATGCTGCAATTTATGTCTGCGCTCAAAAACATACCTAAGTCATATTACGAGGCAGCCGATATTGATGGTGCCTCATCCTTCCAGAAGTTTTTGTACATTACGCTACCTTCATTGAAGCCGACTAGTTTTATGGTAATCCTGTTAGCTAGTATCGGTGCCATGAAAGAATTTGCTTTGGTTCAATCCTTGACAAATGGCGGACCAGGTACAGCAAATATGTTCATTGTGCAATACATTTATACAACTGGATTTGACAAGATGAAAGTTGGGTATGCCAGTGCAGCCTCCATGGTATTATTTGCAATCTTATTAGTTCTCGGACTCGTTCAAATGAAAATCGGAGGTGGTAAAAATGAATGACGTTTCAAAACTTCACGATAAAACGAGTACAACCATTCTCACAGCTGCCTTGGTTCTTGTGGCTATGCTGTATTTATTTCCACTAGTTTGGTTTATACTCAGCTCTTTTAAACCTGGGTCAGAATTATTTTCCTATCCATTAAGTATCTTGCCGGAGCATGCAACCATACAGAATTATCTCGATGCATGGTCCAGTCTGGATTTCGTAAGATACTTTACAAACACTTTGAAGTCGTCAGTTATTACCACGATATTGACGGTTATTGCCAGTGCAACGTGTGGCTTTGCATTTGCAAAATATGACATGAAGTGGTTGAAATTCTTCTTTGTCTGCATTATTGCAACAACGATGTTACCTACCGAAGTAATCATGAATCCAGTGTTTACAGTGATTCGAAAATTAGGTTTGTATGATAGTTTAGCCGGGATTATTATTCCTTCAATCAATACTGCTACAGGAATTTTCATGTTCAGAACCTTCTTCGTCTCTATTCCAGACGACTTAATCGAATCTGCACGCATCGATGGAGCCTCGGATGGGAAAATATTTATGAAAATCATGCTACCTATTGCCAAACCAATCATTATGACGCTGAGCATCTTTTCATTCCAATGGCGTTGGAATGACTACATCTGGCCCTTGATTGTTTTGAACGACCCCAAGAAGTACACTTTCCAGGTAGCTATTAGGAGTTTGGTGGGAGCAGAAAATGTCAACTGGACCGTGTTGATTGCTGCTTCAGTGATTTCAATTATTCCCTTAGTTCTCGTGTTTATCGTGTTTCAACGTTATATCTTAGATTCTGGTGCAACAACTGGTATGAAAGACTAATTATGAATGAAAGCGAGAAAAACGAATGTTTAAGACAAACTACTTGTCAGATCCCAAACGCATTCATGAAAATAGACAAAGCCCGCGAAGTTATTATCTTCCCTATGCTCCAACGGAGGATCATGACAATTCTTCTCGAGTTTTGTCATTGAATGGTTTTTGGCGATTTCGATATTTTCCGTCTCATCTAGATGTTGAAAGGGAGGGGTTTTTTACTGATGATTTTTGGCAAAATAGTCACCTGATTTCTGTACCTAGTAATTGGCAAATGGAAGGGTATGGGCAACCGCACTATACGAATATACAATATCCATTTCCAATCAATCCACCCTATACGTTTTCTGAGATTCCGGTAGGTGTGTATCGATATGATTTTAGTTGTGACTCTCAACAAATGCAGCAATTTCTTAGGTTTGAAGGAGTGGATAATTGCTTTGCGTTGTATCTTAATGGTAAATATATCGGATTTAGTAAGGGCAGCCGCAATCCAGCTGAGTTCGATGTAACCGCTTCTATCGAAAAGGGAGAAAATCAACTTGTCGTCGAAGTTTTTCAATGGTCCGATAGTTCTTATATTGAAGATCAAGATATGTGGTGGTTGAGTGGCATCTTTCGTGATGTAGTTTTGCTGCATCGCCCTCAAGAATGTATCTGGGATTTCCACATTCAAACATCATTTGACAGCAACTATGAGAATGGTATTTTGACTATCGATTTCCCGGTAATTCATGGTGATCAGCTCGATTGCGAAATTTTTTTAGAAAAAGAATCCATTGTCTTCCAAAAAAAGATCGTGATTGATAAAGAAAACCATCATTTTTCTTTTCCAGTCGTTTCACCCAAACAATGGACTGCTGAAACGCCAGAATTGTATCGGTTGCGCTTTGTCACTTCAGAAGAGGAAATTTGTCAGGAAATCGGTTTCAGAGAAGTGGCTCTTTTGGAAAACAAAATTTGTATCAATGGCAAGCCAATTTTATTTAAAGGGATCAATCACCATGAGTTTCATGAGACGAAGGGGCGAGCGCTGCCAAAAGGTTTCTTAGAAGAAGAAATCCGGTTGATGAAAGCAGCGCATTTTAATGCCATTCGAGCAGCTCATTATCCCCATAGTCCTGAATTTTATCAGTTGTGTGATCGCTATGGATTATACGTGATGGATGAGGCGGATTTAGAGTGTCATGGAATGGGGAGTACCGGAGATAAAAATTATTTGAGTAGCAATCAAGAGTGGGAGGAAGCTTATCTTGATCGCATGAAACAAATGGTCGAGCGAGACAAAAATTATCCTTCAATCATTATCTGGTCGGTAGGAAATGAGTCTGGCAACGGAACAAACCATGAAGCAATGATTCGTTGGTGCCGCGAAAAAGATCCTACTCGTTTGATTCATCATGAAGGAGAGTCTCGTGATTGTATTTCAGAAACAGATGGGCGCTACTTTAAAGATGTTCAGCAAGCCGATTTTAATTCTAGAATGTATGCGACGATTCAGGAATTACAAGAGGTCGTAGACAATCCACAAGTAATCAAACCATACATCCTTTGTGAATATGGACATGCGATGGGAAACGGTCCTGGTTCGTTGAAAGAATACTGGGAAATGTTTTATAAAGAACCGCAATTACAAGGCGGTTTTTTATGGGAATGGAAAGATCAAGGAATCAAAGCAAAGCGAGAAGGGCAACCAACCTATTTATATGGTGGTGATTTTGGTGATATTCCTAATGACTACAATTTTGTTTTGGATGGGTTAATGACCCCTGATTTACAACCATCACCCAGTTATTTCGATATTCAACGACAACAAGAACCAATCACCATCGATTTTTCTTCGTATGAAGTCGGAAAAATATTCCTACGCAACCGCAATCAATTCAAGGACTTGTTAGGTATGAAGTGTTGTTTTGAAATGAAACGAGATCAAGAAGTGTTGATAAGCAAGATCGTGACAGTTCATTTACCCCACGAGAAAGACGTCGAAGTGATATTACCTAGCGAACTGACACATGCAGAAAAGGGCAATCTGCTAAAAGTGCAGATTTTTGATGATCAAAAAACGCTTCATGGCAAATTAGCTAGTATTGTCGCAGCTATGCCAATCGAAGGAGACTCTCTACCCGAGCAAGAACCTGATTCACTCCTATTTAAGGAAATTCAGGATGATGCAAAAATGTTGCTGCTCCGAAATGGGACAAACTATTTGAGAGTAGATAAAACCACTGGTAAATGGCAGTTCATGAATGAGCACCAAGACATTTATCTAGCTTCTCCAGAAAGTGTTTTTTGGCGGCCGACAACAAACAATGATTTTATTTCTAGTGAAATATGGCGGGAATATGGTGTCGATCGCATGGTGACAAATTTAATGAGCTGCAGCATTGTCGCCAATGATTCTGAGAAATTGAAACTATCTTTAAAGGAAGCAATCGGGCCAGCAGGAAAGTTTTGGCACATTGAGCAAACAACGAATATCACTTTTTTCAAGGATGGACGAGTCACCTATGAAATATCTGGGGAGCCTAAAAACGATTATCCACTGACAGTTCCTCGTATCGGACTTGTTTGGCAGCTGCATAAACGATTTACGAAAACTTGCTGGTCTGGAAAGGGACCTAAAGAAACCTATGCAGATACTGAAAATGGCAGCTACTTTGATGTGTTTTCTCAGGCAACAGATGAACTGAGTTTCCACTATTTATATCCACAAGAAAGTGGCAATCATTGCCAGACGAAGTGGGCGACATTCAAGTCGGACAATCAATTAACACTCAAGTTCCAAGGAAACCCTTTCTTTAATTTTAGTGTACATGCTTATTCTGCTGCGGCTATTGATTCCGCACAACATATTCATGAACTAAAAAAAGCAGACCGCTATTATTTGTACATCGATTATCAACAGCACGGGATTGGTTCCAGAAGCTGTGGTCCGGATGTACTAGACAAATACCAACTATATTTACAGGACTATCATTATCAATTTGAGATAAGAATAAAAGGAGTGTGATCAAGTGAAGGCTAAGACCCGTATTTCACAGACACAACAAATTTCGAGAATCGATCGCCGAATTTATGGTTCATTTATTGAACACATGGGAAGAGCAGTTTATGAAGGTATTTATCAACCAGATCATGAAACGAGTGACGAAAATGGCTTTCGGCAAGATGTTTTAAAACTTATCAAAGAATTGGCAGTACCAATTGTTCGCTATCCTGGAGGAAATTTTTTGTCTGGCTATCGTTGGGAGGACGGCATTGGGCCAAGAGAAAAGCGACCTAAACGACTCGACTTAGCGTGGCAAAGTATTGAAACGAATGAAGTAGGTTTACATGAGTATATGCGTTGGGCTAAAGAATGCGATACTGAAGTGAATATGGCCGTTAATTTGGGAACGCGGGGCATCGATGCAGCGCGTCATCTAGTGGAGTATTGCAATTTTGAAGGAGGCACCTATTGGTCTGATCTTCGAAAGCAAAATGGAGACGAAAAACCCTTTGCAATCAAAACCTGGTGTTTAGGCAATGAGATGGATGGAGATTGGCAAATCGGGCATAAGACTGCAGAAGAATATGGTCGTTTAGCAGAAGAAACTGCCAAAGCGATGAAATGGGTAGATGATTCAATTGAACTAGTGGTGTGCGGCAGTTCCAGCAGTTCTCGCCCGACATTCGTAGATTGGGAACTAACGGTACTCGAGCACACATACGAATATGTCGATTACTTATCACTGCATCAATATTATGACAATAAAACTGACAACCTTGCTGAATTTTTAGCCAAGTCAGAAGATATGGACCGTTTTATCAAATCAGTAATCGCCATTTGCGACACGATGAAAGCAAAAAAAAGAAGTGACAAGACCATGATGTTGTCCTTTGATGAATGGAATGTCTGGTACCATTCCAATGAAGAAACCGCAGCGCAAAAGCCATGGACGGTAGCGCCTCACATTTTGGAAGACATCTACAATTTTGAAGATGCTTTACTTGTTGGCAGCATGCTCATTACATTATTAAAGAATTCTGACCGAGTGAAGATTGCTTGTTTAGCGCAATTGGTGAACGTAATCGCACCGATTATGACTGAGAAAAATGGGAGAGCTTGGAAGCAGACCATCTTCTATCCGTATCAACAAGCTTCATTGTATGGACATGGTAAAGCACTAACTACAAAAGTTGATGTAGCAACTTATGATACCAATAAAATCAAGAATGTGCCCTATCTTGACAGTATTGCTATTTTAAACGAAGAAAAAGATGAACTAGTTATTTTCTCTGTTAACAAGCATAGTGATGAAGACATTACATTCACGGTTGACTCTGATTTGAGATTGGCGCGGGTCATTGAGGCTACTGAAATGGCTGATTACGATACAAAAGCAGTTAATGGACCAAATCAAGAGTTAGTTGTCCCTTGTGATTCGAAGGAGCGGATAGTGATAGATGGAGGAAGCGTCACAATCAGCACAAAGCCGCTTTCTTGGAATATGACTAGAATTAGGTTGAGCGAAAGAGATCAAAAGACTATGACTGATTAATCAAGGAACAATACTTTTTCAAGAACAGCCATAGGTCTTTTTTATGATGGAGGTCCTCGAAATGAATTTTTTCTTTACAAGACCAGCGCAGGAATGGGAGGAAACGCTACCTATTGGGAATGGTAGTCTAGGGGGAATGATCTTTGGAAGCTTTCCTGAAAAAATTGGCTTGAATGACGAAGCACTCTGGTCGGGATACGAATATGACAAAAATCGGCCAGAAGCTGCAAAGTATTTATCAGAAATTCGACAAGCTATTTTGGAAGGCCGTTATCTAGAAGCGGGGCAACAAGTGGAAGAGGCTTTTCTAGGAAATTACACCGAGAGCTACTTGCCTTTGGGAAATCTGATTATTACACAACCAGACCAACAAGGAGCGATTGATCAGTATCGTCGTTGTCTTGATTTAAGCAGAAGTAAAGTAGAAATAACATACCAAGGAACGAGAGGTGTTTATCAGCGCGAGTATTTTGCTAGTTATCCTGACCAAGCCTTGTGGGGAAGATTTGTTGCTCCGGAAGCAGAATCTATTAGTATTGCTTATGAGTCACAGTTACACTCAAAAGTTGTCTACTATGCTAATGAAAGCTGTGTTGAAATACAGGTTCAATGTCCGGAACATGTCAATCCAAACTATATAAGCAATGAATGGGATTTTGTTCAAGGGGCTCGCGGGGAAACACATACTTATGAATTAATTATCGAGCAAACGGATGGAAATCTTGTTTTTAACAACGATCGACTTATCGTTGAAAATGCCCGAAACGTATCATTTCTTTTTAGAAGAAAAGGGCCAGGAAAAGTTCCAAGCTTTATAGAAGCTAAAAAGCGTCACAGGAAAGACTATCAAGAACTGTTCAATCGAGTGGAGATGTATTTGGGCGACCAAGTTCATTTGCCGCTGAATGAACGTATTGCAAGGGTAAAAGAAGGTCAGTCAGATCCTGGACTAATCGCTTTATATTTTCAATATGGACGCTACTTATTGATCAGTTCTTCTCGTCCTGGGAGTCTGCCGAGTAATTTACAAGGGATCTGGAGTTGGCAGCTGAGAGCGCCTTGGTCATGTAATTTCACAACAAATATCAATTTAGAGATGAATTACTGGTTAGCGGATACTTGTAATTTACACGAATGCTTTGTACCTTATAGTAACTTTATTGAACAACTCTCTAACGCAGGAGAAAAGACCGCCTTCCTTCACTACGGTGTAGCAGGATCCGTGTGTCATCATAATACAGATCGCTGGTTTACAACCAATCCAGTGGGGACTCCTTATCGATCTCAGACTGGTAGAGGAGATGCTTCTTGGGCGATGTGGCAAATGGGCGGGGCTTGGCTAGCCAGCGATTTATACCGGCACTATGAGTACACGGGAGATAGGACATACTTGAAAGAGGTGGTCTATCCAGTATTGCGAAAGTCTGTTATGTTCTTAGTCAATACATTAATAGAAAGTGACGGAATATATCATAGCTGTCCCTCGACGTCACCAGAGAACCTGTTTTTTGATGCTGCTGGCAACAAATGTTCATTGCAGCTATCAACTGCAATGGATATCTGCTTGATCAATGAAAATTTTGATTTCTTCCGGTTAACTTGTGAATCACTAAATATCCATGATGATTTATTGGCTAGAATGAAGCGAATCCAACCATTTTTAGCAACTGTAAAAATTGGGTCAAAAGGTCAAATTTTAGAATGGCAAGAAGAATTTGAAGAAGTGGAACCTGGACATCGCCACGTTTCCCATCTTTATGGCGCATACCCTGGTGAACTTTATAGAACAGATGAGCTTTTAAATGCAGTGAGAAAGTCAATTTCTCTGCGATTAAAAAATGGTGGGGGGCATACCGGATGGAGTAATGCTTGGTTAATCAATTTATTTGCTATCTTAGGAGATTCAAAGCAAGCCTATCAACATATTCAGCATGCCATTTTGGAAGCTTCGTATAGTAATCTTTGGAGCAAACATCCGCCATTTCAGATTGACGGTAACTTTGGTGTGGCCGCCGGGATCGCCAATCTGTTTGTCCAAGATCGCAACGGACGTGTTAAATGGTTGCCTGCATTACCAAGTGAATTGAAAGATGGCTTTGTCAAAGGACTGAAAATCAAAGGGAATCGGACCGTTGAGATGCAGTGGAAAAACGGTGAGCTGATCAGAAAAAATATTTATTAAAAGCCTTCTGATCAAGAGTTTATAACGAAAATAAAGTAGACGACGTGACGAGCCAACTATTTATAGGCTCGCCACGTCGCTTTTTAGTCATCCCCGAACGCAATCGTCGTCTCTTCCCTAAATGTCTAGATACTATTTGAACTAGTGGTTAAGGCCAATAGTATCAATACTAGTAAAAGTCGCATTCATCTGGGGAAAGTTTGCTATTGCTTGTTATTCTAATGAATTGAACTGCTCAGAATAGGTTTCATTCAGAATCACTCGAGTAATGTGCTTTTCCGATTCGACTAAAAGAAACAGTAAAAAAGCAGGAAGAATACTTATCAGCATATTGTTCAAGCTTAATGAAGTTGTTTGGACGATTCTCTGCAGCGGCGGGAAATAAACCATAGCTAATTGTAACAGGGCCATAACTAGCAATGAATAGATCAAGGCTTTGTTTTGCTTGATTCTATTACTGAAGGCAAACCCAGTGATCTCACGACAATTTAGCATGTAAAATGCCTGACCAAAAACAATCGCATTGATGAGAACGGTTTGTCTTGTGGCTTCATCACTGAATAAATTCATGGTAAGGAATCCAAAAAAGGTCAAAAGGATACCAACGTACAGGATTCGAAACAACGTATATTTGGAAATGATTTTCTCATTCATGTCTCGAGGCGCACGGTTCATGATCATTTTGTGCGCTGGTTCAAAGCCTAGCGCATAAGAAAGCGTGATGGACGCGACAAGATTAAGCCAGAGAATTTGAACGGTGGTCAATGGCAAAGGCATGTTTCCCAACATGGAGACGATCAGTAATAGACCTTGTGCCAAGCAAGTCGGCAAATAGAAGAGGATTGTCTTTTTTATATTATCAAAAATTCTGCGACCTTCTCTAATCGCTTTGGCAATTGTCGCAAAATTATCATCGATCAGAATCATATCTGCCGCTTGTTTGCTTACGTCGCTCCCTTTGATCCCCATAGCAATACCGATATCGGCTTTTCTAAGTGCGGGTGCATCGTTCACGCCATCACCTGTCATCCCTACGATCTCACCTTGTTCTTGTAGAGACGTCACGATTTGAAGTTTATGTTCTGGAGTTGTACGGGCAAAAATATTGGTATTTTTCACAACTGTGTGCCATTCATCTGCTGACAAGCGATCCAATTCAGTACCAGTAATTGCTCGATCAGCATGATTGATTCCTAGTTGCTGAGCGATCGCTTTGGCTGTTGTTGGGTGGTCTCCGGTAATCATTACTACTCTGACACCCGCTTTCTTGCAGTCTGAAACGGCTTCTAACGCGGACTCTTTCGGCGGATCAATAATCCCTGCTAGTCCGATCATTACTAGATCATTTATTTCATCATGGGTTAAGACGGCATCGTTTGCCACATCCTTGTAGGCAAAAGCAATCACTCGCTGACCTTCAGAAGCAAGCGATGAGTTGACTTGTTCCCATTGCAGGCGATCAAATTTTTGCATAGTTCCATCGATATGAGCTGCGGAAACTTTCGTCATAATGACATCCGGTGCGCCTTTGACAAAAATACGTTTCTTGCCATTAATTATATGACTTGTAGCCATATATTTGTATTTTGAATCAAAGGGCAACGTCTCTACACTTTCTATTCGTTGAACGCCAATTCGATTTGTCCATTTCAATAATGCCAATTCAGTCGCATTTCCTGTCACCGGACAATGAATATCATCTACACTTTGTGTTTCTTGACAATTTTGCATGATTTCAGCTAACAGTTCATTCTTTGGGGAATCTCCTTGGTTTGTCTTCGACACATCGATCACTTGATTGTTTGCAAACAAAGTAGTTAACGTCATGTCGTTTTTAGTCAAAGTTCCGGTCTTATCAGAACAAATTACCGTCATAGACCCAAGTGTCTCTACCGTAGGCAATCCTTTCACGATCGCATTTTGCTGAGACATATTTTTGACCCCGGAAGACAGAATGATTGACAAAATTGATGGTAAGCCTTCAGGGATAGAAGAGACAATCAGCGCAATAATCGCTGAGACGATATACAAGATGCTCATATCGTAAATGAAATAGCTGATCAGTCCAAGCAAGAAAATGAACAGTCCAATTCCTTTAAAGATCGCATGATTCATTTCATTGACCTTTTTCAGTAAAGGTGTTTCTTTCACTTCGATCGATGCTAGCGATGCATTGATTTTGCCAATCTCAGTTTCGGAACCAATCGCGACGACGATGCCTTTTCCTGTCCCTGATTGGACTTGCGTTCCAGAGTAAGCCATATTGGTTCGATCCGCTAAAGCTGTCTGCTCATCTAAGCGAGTGACGGTCTTCACGACGGCATCAGGTTCGCCTGTCAAAATCGACTCATCGATCTTCAATTCACTCACGGATTCGATTCGTAAATCAGCAGGGATAATATCGCCTGGAGCCAAATAGACGCGATCGCCAGGAACTAGCTCTTCGGCATCGATAGAAATTCTACCATCTTTGGTTTCGATAGTTGCTTTTGAGCTGAGAAGTTTTGTGATACTCGATAACGATTCGTCTGCTTTTCTTTCTTGGTAATAACCGATCAGAGCATTCAAGATAACAACTAATAAAACGATTGCTCCTTCAATAAAACTTCCTGTAATAAACTTCAAAGCAGCGGCACCGATCAAGACATACATCAGTGCGTCATTAAAGTATGAAAGAAACTTTTTCCATTCGGGTGTTTTTTCTGAAGCAGTGAGTCTATTTTTCCCATATGTTGTTTGATAATCTGTACGTGTCTCCGGGGTGATCAGTTCGGTACTCGTTTCTGATCGTACTGCTTCGATTTCTAAATTGTGCCAATGTTTCATCTTTTTCCCTCCATATTCTTTACATACTCAGCATAAAGGTTAGAGTCGTTCTAAGGTCAACAGATATTTTTGATTTTTTTGAAAAAAAGTTCGATTTCTTTTTTATTTACCAGATGTGATCGATACTTAGGGCTAAATTCTGCTTGCACTCTACATTTTTCAGACGAGCCAGTAACAAGCCAATGATTGTTTTCTATCAAAGAATAGGATACGATGAATAAAACTTTTTGATCGTGAAGGAGGAGTAAGTAATGAGAACCAAGGGATTGATTTTTGACTTTGATGGGACACTAGGTGATTCTAGAGAATGTGGAATATTGGCAACGCAAAAAGCATTTAGCGACATAGGTCTAATGGTTCCTGATGAGAAAACGATCGAATACTACATGGGGATTCCTATTGAAAAATCATTTCTAGAGATGGCAAACAGGCAATTATCTGAAGAGGAATTAATGGAACTTCTCACTATTTTTCGAAGCCATTATCACTTTTTTGAAGAAAAGCTGCTCAAGGTGTTCGATGGTATCCCTGAATTACTGGCATTTCTTAAAGAGCAAGGCATCAACTGTTTTGTGGTTTCCAGTAAGAAAACCGATATATTGAATCGAAATTTGAAGGGATTAGGCATTGCCGCTTTTTTTGCAGAGACTATCGGATCGGATAAAGTGATGCATTATAAGCCGCATCCTGAAGGGATAACCATAATTTTGAAAAATCATGGGTTGCATAAAGAAGAGGTGAGGATGATTGGTGATGCGACCTTTGATATCGAGATGGGGCAGGCAGCCGGTGTAGGCACTGTTGCTGTTGCATGGGGAAGCCATACGAAAGAAGCCTTATTAGCTACTAGGCCGGACTTTTTCATTGATCATCCACTGGATTTGATTGAAACACTGTAAAGCTGTTTTGGCTAATTTGGCCAAAAAACCAGCTGCTTTCCAGCCGTTGAAACACGTTTTTCTGCTTTTATTGAAGTGGAAAAACGTGTTTTGTTTGTTAACGGATTGTCACCCTTTTGATAGAATAAGAACGTTTCTTTGAAGGGACTGAAAAAGATTAGAATATAATAGAATTTTCAGAAAAAATAGATTGTTTTTTCATTTTTTAGTTGCAATAGGTTATTTAACTGTGTATGATCTGGGCAAGGAGCTTAGCTCCGTTATTTTTTTGAAACCAGTTATAAAAATGATGATTTTTTTGATTGATTTCATTTACGCCTATCAGAGAAACAAGGAGGATCATATGAAAGAAGAAAATCAATTAAAAAGACAAATGAAAACTCGCCACATTACTATGATGGCTCTTGGCGGAGCGATTGGCGCTGGTCTCTTCAAAGGAAGTGGAGAAGCGATCGACTTAGCCGGACCTTCGGTATTACTCGCCTTTATTTTTTGTGGACTTATTTTATTTATGGTGATGACAGGACTTGGAAAGCTGGTTCTAGAAGATCAAAAGCAGCATGGCCTTTCTGGATTGGTCCAACCGTATCTGGGGTTGCATACGGCTGATTTTATCGATTGGCTTTACTGGTCGATGTGGATGATCAATATCATTGCTGAAGCAGTGGCAGCTGCCAGCTTTTTGCAGCTTTGGTTTCCCAATATTCCGGCGTGGGTTTTTGTTTTGATTTTGGCGCTTTTAACAACAGCCATTAATCTTTTCTCTGTACGTTTGTTTGCAGAAACGGAGTATTGGCTCTCCTGGGCAAAAATCAGCGTAGTGATTGCGTTGATCATTATTGGAATCTATCTAGTCGGCACACAACTACTTGATATTGGCTTCTTGCCGACCTTTAGTCAAATCACTGACCATGGTGGTTTTGCCCCTCATGGAATTCAAGGCTTTATCAACTCATTGCTAGTAGTTATTTATTCCTATGGTGGCTCAGAATTAGTGGCAATCACAATCAGTGAAGCAGAAAATCCGAAAAAAGCGATCCCTAAAGCGATCAGAGGGGTCATGACACGGATCACGGCTTTTTATATTATTCCGTTGTTTCTATTACTGATTATCTACCCGTGGAATCAGTTAGCGGATCCGAATGTGAGTCCATTCGTGATGGTCTTTCAAAAGATCCATTTGCCTTTCGCGTCGGACATTGTGAATTTGGTGATTATCTTGGCTTTATTTTCTTCGATCAATTCAGGGATCTATGCGTCTTCGCGAATCCTGTATTTCCGACTGAGCAACAATGGCAATGCTAAGCATAAATTTATTGCTTTAAATAAAAATAGTGTCCCGCAACGAGCAATCATGTTTTGTAGTGGAACGCTATACTTAGGTGTTGTGCTTTCCTATTTTTTAGGAGACAAATTGTTTGGCTATTTAGCTGGTTCTCTTTCCTACACTGTTCTTTTAATCTGGCTATTGATCAGTCTGGCCGCTTTCGTCTTAGCCATTAAGCAAAAGAATCTTTTTCGTAAAGGCTATTTAAGTTTGGCGATCATTTCCCTCGTCTTGCTATTTCTGGGGATTTTGATCACAAATTCGATTGCCGTTACTGGTTTTACAGCGGTGTTATATGCAATCATTTTTCTCAGCTTTTATCGTCAACATAATCGGAAAGAAAGCAATCTTTGAAAGAATAAATGAAGCAACGAGCAATCAATCGTAGTTATCGTTTGGTGGAAAGACGACTGCTACCTCTGTTTTTGAGAGGTAGCAGTTTTCTATTTATCTGACTTGACAACGAGCAAACCAACTTGTTCACTACTGTGAAGATTTCTGTTATATTCTCTAAAGCCATCGCGGACGATGACTGAATAATCCGCCTTCAGATCGATGACAGCTTTTAGCACTTTGATAAGGGCATGATCGTAGATATTTCCATTGATCACGACCTTTGCGTCCCTCTCCGAAATTTGGTCTTTTAGTTTATGACATAACTGATCAGGGGATCTTAATAATTCATGGATTGTGATGAAATAGATGATTTCGTTAGGGGAGTGCCCTAAAAAAAAATCTTTTTCCACGGTTTGCTTTGTGGATTGCTGCATTTGTTGTTTTAAATAATCATCGATTCTGGACACTCATCTGTTCTCCTTACATATAGAAATAATAAAAACGTGGGGTAGCGCGTTAATGAATCTCATGAGATTTGAATAGTTGGGAGGAGTGGCAATCATTTGTTGCTTCAGACAAAAAATCCGCGTTATCATTTTGCCTTTTCATTGACTGGCTCTATCCAAAACATTGAAGTAGTCAACAAATGACCAAACCAACTAACTCAACAATCAACTTTCAATTGTAGAAACATTTCTTAGTTTCAACCTCCTTCTTTCTTTGTTGCAAGTGTCCCTAATAATAAGAATCGGTTGATTCTTCAAAAAATTAATCAGAAAAGTATTTATGAGAATGATAGCAGGTTGAGAGCCGATTGTTCGAAGGTGTGAAGCTATTCAGGGAAGTGCTGCTTGAAAAGAAATTGTAGTGAAAAAAATACTTTGACTGTAGATTATCTATCAAGACCATCTGATTACTAGTAAAAAAAACAATCTGTCAGCCAATTTGGAATAGTGACAGATTGCTTATACGATTCTTTGTCAGCATCAGATAAGAGATTATCGTCTTTCTGCAACAATCACCAACTGGAACTAACGAATGCTGTAGCAAGATGGGGGATGGAGCAGGATCTCCTATTTTTCTCAATGACTAACTGCATGCTTGAGTTTCAATGGTGCGGACGATTTTGCTGGGTCAGATCCTCGAGGGCTTGATGGATCGCCAACAAATCAGGTAGTGTGATTTGGGCATTGATCAGTAATACAGGGACTTTTTCAAAGGTTTCAGTCAACGGTGTGGTACTTAAGCAAAGATCATATGCCTCTTGGTCAAAGTGTTCGCGAATATCAATATTATAAAAGCCTTGAAAAGGCATTTTGATCAGTTTTTTTATTGTCAGTGAAACAGCTAAAGGTAAATCTGTCTCCAGTTTGATTCTGATTCGCTTCTGAAATGCTCCTGGAGACACTACTTGTGTCCAAGCGGTTGCGACATGCAGCGCAAGACCATTGCGATTGAGTGGTTTATCGTGATACAAGTTGGTCTGTTCCAAAAGTTTTTCCGACTGCATTTGCAGTTCCGGGAAATGATCCGAGAGAAATTGGGCAGTATCATAACCTGCTAAAGAATAATTGGTTTTTCCAAAAAGTTCAATGGATAGGATGCCGTTTAAAATAGTATTCAAAATCAGATTTTTCTTAGAAGGTACTAACGGGCTTTCTCCATAATGTGCAGTCATCGAAGCAATCACTTCTTGAATGGCAGTGGGTGTTTTCTTCAGATTATTCATTGAAAAATAGCTCGCTAGCTGAGATTCATTAAAAGTACGGTCGAAATTTGATTGCAACCAGAAAAAACAAAAACGCTGTTCGTTTTCTGGAAACAAGAAATGTTTGAAAAGTTCATCTGCTAAATGAGTGAATATGTTGGTGTCCAGATTAGTCACCTGTTGAAACAACTGTAAATCTTCACCCGCGAGAGAAGGCTGCATTTCCAATGAATCCGTTCTTATCGACTGACCTTTACGAAAACGTAAAATAGTGACGGCAAGAATATACGTCGTCATTTTCAATTCGATTTTATTGAAAGGAATCTGGTTGTTCTGATAGAATTCTTGAGCGATCGTTTCACATTTTTTTGCAAGAGTCCCTTGAACGGCCATTGCAACCCAGAGAATGTTCGCCAAAAGAAGGCAACCATAAAATATCTGATTCTTGCTTCGTTGCCAATCAATCGGATCATGCCTTTTTGTTTTCGCAAAGAAAAGCCAAGAGGAGTCAATGCGTTTCCTAATTCATAAATTCTTTTACGAACAGTCGATTCAGAGAAAAAATTGTTAGCAGAAAATTGGATCAAGTTGATCTCATTTTGCAGCAGCAAGGTTTTAAGTAGTTGAAAAAAAGGATTGGATGCTAAAAACTGACTCGTCAATCGTTTATAGTCTGTTTTGGTGCCGCTGAATTTATACCCGGATCCGTGTTTGGCAATTAGGATCTCGTTTTTTTCTTCTTGATTGTTTGTCAGCTGTTTGGTCAATGAGTCAAAGCTCTTTTGGACAGAACGACGATCGAGACCTAATGTTTGACTGATTTCTTCTA
>NZ_JBDGBK010000021.1:0-45419 GCF_040910045.1 Enterococcus sp. RTP21361st1_A6_RTP21361_211029
TGATTTTTCCACACTGTCTAAGGCTATGGAAGAGGGTACTTTTTAACCCTCTTTCCACACTATTTTCCGATTACCCTTTTTAGATTTGACGAGAGAGTCTTCCTTGGGTGTCTGATACAAACTCATTAATTTATAATAAAATTAGAAATGAGATAGTTGAATAATAGATATACTTGATAAATTTTTCTAAATGAAACTACTTTGGTGGACTTTATACATCTTCTTACAGTTCAAAGTTTTATAGTTAATGTTTACTTTGATTAAAACAGATTATAATATGATTAGAATAAGACGTCTTAGAACAGAGATCACAGGGAGTTTCTTTCTATCCTCTTTTTAGCTAAAGTGTTAAAAAATAGTTTCAATAGAACGTGTTCAAAAAAGCTAAATCTTGAAAGCAGATTTATGAGTGATAAATAAATCTTTGGATATATTTCTTTTGTAATCGTTTACACTCGAGGGCGTTAGGGGTATATTTTAGATGTTGATATGACGTCATAACGACTTGCTAATTCATTATAGAAAGGGGATTTATCATGAAAAATGAAAGGTTAGCCCAGCAGATTCTAGAGTATCTAGGCGGAACAGAAAATATTGAGTCAATTACTCACTGTGCAACAAGATTACGCCCAAGTCTGAAGAAACGTGAGTTAGTTCAAAGTGAAAAAATAGAATTATTGGATGGTGTGACAGGAGTAGTCAATAAAGATTCCGGGTATCAAATAATTATTGGAACGAATGTAGGGGAAGTTTATGAAGACTTCTTAAAAGTATTGAATAGAGAAAATAATGAGACGACCAATGAAAAAAATTCTAAAGTCCAGACAAAAAAGAGCTTAATAAATGAGTTTGTTCAACTCGTAGTGAGTATTTTCTCGCCTTTATTACCTTTATTAGCCGGATCGGGTCTTCTTCGAGGATTTACAATTCTTGCAAATGAGGTCGGAATTTTATCTACGGATAGCTCGACAAATTTGATGTTGACACTTGCTGCAACATCTGTCTTCTACTTCTTACCGTTACTAGTTTCGGTAACTGCAGCAAACCGATTTAAAACGAGTCCTTATATTGCCATTGCAGTCGCTGGTGCATTGATTATGCCAGACTTTATTAATTTGATCCAAGGGGACGGGGGCAATACGATTTCTTTCTTTGGTTTACCAGTTCCAGTCTTTAACTACACTTCGCAGATTCTGCCCGCAATTTTTACAACATGGGTACAATCGAAAATGGAACATTTCATGAAAAAAACAATTCCGAATAGTTTGCATATGATTTTGATACCAACCGTTCTTTTGTTTGTGTTAGTGCCTGTAACTGCCAGTATTTTTGGTCCCTTAGGTAACTATATTAGTATTGGTATTGCTGGATTTGTAAATTATTTAGCAAGAATCAATCAGATTATTACAGGGGCAATTACAGGTGGCATTTGGAATATTTTGATCATGTTTGGTGTTCATTGGGCACCAAATACCATGGTTATTATTCCGGAAATCGCTAGCACAGGTCACTCACCATTCATTGCGTATGGCGCAACTGCAAACTTTGGGATGGCAGGAGCAGCATTTGCAGTTTTCTTACGATCAAAAAATACCAAATTAAGGAACTTTTCTTTGACTGCAATTACTTCTGTCTTTTTGTCTGGAATTGTAGAGCCTGCTATTTACGGTCTAGGAGTAAAATTTAAAACACCGTTGATTGCTGGCTGTCTTGGTGCTGCAATGGGTGGAGCTTTTATGGGTGCATTTAATGTTATTGGTAACGCCTTTGTATTTGGAGGATTAACCACCATTCCAGCTTTTGCGGGTCCTACACTTTGGGCGTACATTGTGGGTTTGGTGATTGCATTTTTTGGTGGAATGATCCTAACAATCATTTTAGGTATAAAAGACCCAGAAGCTGAAATGAAATAAAGAATAAGAGAATGGAGATAGTTTATATGAGTTTACAAATAAAAATTCAAGGTACATTGGGGGCAGCAGCTATTGCAGATGCTATGGGAGCTGCAACAGAAAATCTTACTTTTGATCAAATTAGAACAAAGTTCAATGGCAAAGTTTCTACCTTTTTAAAACCAGAGGAAGGTGCTTTTGCATTAGGGAATGAAGCTGGACAAGTCACAGATGATTTTTCGCAAATTTATACGTTGTGTCACAGTATTATAGAAAATAGAGGAGTAATTGATTCTGAAACAGTGAAGACAGCCATCTTGAAATGGTCAGAAAATACATGGTACTTCGATCGATTTGCAGGTCCAACTACGCGAAGTGCGATTGCAATGTATAAAAATCCTGATCAAAAAATGGCGCCTTTACCGGGAGCTATGGCTGTAGACTATGCTTCAAAAGCTACGAACGGAGCTGCAATGAAAATCGCACCTGCAGGGATATTAAACCCAGGAGATATTGAAAAAGCTATTCAAGAAGCGTTGATTATAACGCAAGTAACTCATGATAATGCACTGGCTATTTCTGGAGCAGCTGCAGTTGCGGCAGCAGTGTCAGCCTCTTTGTGTGACCATGCAACTGTGGACCAATTAGTAGCAATAGGGATTTATGGCGCTTGTCGGGGAGAAGAATTAGGCAAAGTTTATTCCCGAGAAGTTGGCGGTCCCAGCGTTGTTGAACGCATGAAACTAGCGTATACTATAGTTAATGAATCTGGTACCCATGAAGAAAAACTACAGCGACTAGCTCAAATCATCGGTAGTGGGCTCCATATCTCAGAAGCAGTTCCGTGTGCGTTTGGAATTATCGCCCTAAACAAACAAGATCCTTTTAATGCGATCATAGATGCAGTGAATGTAGGATACGACACTGATACGATTGCGACAATTGTAGGATCCATGGTTGGGGCATTGATTGATCCAGATGATGAACGTTTTACGCCACTGTTTCGTGATGTTCAATCAGCGAATAGCTACGATTTAACTAGTTTGGCTGAATCTTTAGCAAATGTGGTGAATGAAAATGATAAGTCCAAAGGTAAAATATCTCTCGATTTATGAAGAGCTGAAAAAAGAAATCAATGAAGGAAAATATCCAGTTGGGCAACCTTTTTTGACTGAACCGGAACTTCAAGAAAAATACGGAGTAAGCCGTATTACAGTTCGTCATGCCTTGCAACTTTTAGTAGATGAAGGTTTTATCAAAAGAATTCATGGTGTAGGTACAATTGTACTCAGTACGAAAGAATTACTGCAATTACAAACCCTTCTAAGTTTTTCGGAAGAAAATAAACTGCAGTCCAATCATTCAGAGTTAATTTCTTTAAATACATCTTTGGAAGCAAATGAGGTGTTGTGTAGTAAGTTAGATTTGCCAAAAGGAGCGGAGGTCAGCAAACACGAACGCCTTCGCTACGTGGATGATCAATGTATTGGATTTCAACGAGTATATTGTCCATCATACATTGATCTAAAAGAAAAAGATCTTGCTGACAAACATGCATCACTTTATCAAATTATGCGTAGTCAAGGTTTTATAGTAACAACAGCACAAGAAACCATTGAGTCAGTTGTGTCTGATGAAGAACTCTCCAACTTATTAAAAATTGAAATGAATACACCACTTTTATATGTCGAGCGTCTGACTAAAGACCACAAAAATCGCTTAGTTGAATATGCTGAAATTTATTATCGTGGGGACCGCTATCGCTATCATGTTCAACTGAAAGTACCATAGAGAGAATACAAAGTTGTACTGATCATTACGAAGTCTAAAATGCATTTAGGGCGGATAGAATGTTTCTATTCGTCTCTTATTTTGTGAAAATGAATTTTCCGATCAACAAACTGAAAAAAAGTATTTGACTTTTTTTCAGTTTGCGTATAAAGTAATAAACAACTTAATGAAACAGACATCGAAAAGAAGAGTAGCAAGGTTTCTTCGTTTTAAGAGAGTCTCTGGCTGGTGAGAAGAGACAACAAGGACTTGTGAACCACATCTTGGAGTCGTTTTTCTGAATCGAGTAGGAAAGACCGGGAGTGCCCGTTATAGCAGCAGTCATTGTTTGATGACTTTCTGAGATCAGTTGCTGTGAAGCACTGATAAACAAAGGTGGAACCGCGTTGATAACGTCCTTTAGCTGTAATGGCTAAAGGACTTTTTTTATTTAATGGCGGTATCAGCAAATCCATCAACTGACTGCATGAGGTTTTTTCTGTGAAGGAAAAACAAATTGAGGTGGAACCACGTATTAAACGTCCTCTGGCATTAGGCCGGAGGGCGTTTTTTGTTGGGCGCCTTTCATTTTAATGATTTTAATCAAGTGGAAACACGGCAAGATGGTGCTTGGTGATTGTAAATCAAGCAAGCAGTCATTGCCGCAAAATCAAGGAGGCAAAAAGAAATGATCGATTATTTAGTAAGTGTGATGCCGCAACTGCTTTCTGGGGCAGGGATCACAATCAAATTGTTTGGATTAACGTTAATAGGATCGATTCCATTAGGGATCATCTTGGCTTTTATTCTTGCTAGTCGACTACGGATCTTGAAAGCAATCGTGCAAGTGTATGTCTGGCTGATGCGAGGAACGCCTTTACTGTTACAACTGATCTTTGTGTTTTATGGTCTGCCGATCCTGAACATTGTCTTTGATCGGTTTGAAGCAGCACTGATTGCCTTTATTATCAATTATGCCGCTTATTATGCCGAGATTTTTCGGGGAGGGATCCAATCAATCCCTGCAGGGCAATACGAAGCAGCAAAAGTTCTGCGCCTAGCACCTTTACAGACGATTCGCAAGATTATCATTCCGCAAGTAGTCAAGATCACGCTTCCTTCAGTAGGGAACGAAGTGATCAATTTAGTAAAAGATACTTCGCTTGTCTATATTTTAGGTTTGTCAGATGTTATGCGTATCGGTAAAATCGCAATGGAACGAGACAGCACGTTGGTACCATTACTGGGCGTTGCGCTGATTTACTTAATGATGACTGGTATTTTTACACTGATTTTGAAACAGTTAGAAACAAAACTCGATTATTACCGTTAGGAGGCGTAGGAACATGTTAGAACTGAGACAAGTATCAAAAGCATTTGGCGACAAGCAGGTTATCGATCGCTTAGACCTGACAATTGAAGAAGGCAGCATCCTAGCGGTAGTCGGACCTTCTGGCGGTGGAAAAACAACCCTGCTGCGTACCCTGGCTGGATTGGAGACCATCGATTCAGGAACTTTTTTACTAGATGGACAACCTTTTGATCCCACGGATACGAAAAAACAAGAACAAGTAGTCGGTGTCGTTTTTCAAGACTTTCAGCTATTTCCGCATTTGTCGGTATTCGATAACATCACACTGGCACCAAAAATGGTATTGAAACATGACAAAGCTAGCTATACCGAAAAAGCTGTTGCTTTGGCTAAACAGTTGGGATTATCTGAACTTTTAACGCAATATCCTTACCAACTTTCAGGAGGGCAACGCCAACGGGTAGCGATTGCGCGGGCGATGGCGATGGATCCGAAAGTATTGGCGTATGATGAACCTACGAGTGCATTAGATCCAGGTCTGCGCCAGCAAGTCGAAAAACTGATCTTAGATTTGAAAAAAGAGGGCGTTACTCAGATCGTGGTTACCCATGATTTGGTTTTTGCAAAAAATATTGCCGATCAATTATTAGAAGTTGAAGGGAACTAAGGAGGAAGAAAAATGAAAAAAATTGGATTAACGTTGTTAGCCGGAGCCAGCTTATTACTTTTTGCTGCATGTGGCAACAGTAGCGAGAAAGCAGAAAGTGCTGCAGACAAAGAGGAAGTCATCGTTGGGTTGGACGATACCTTTGTACCGATGGGCTTTCAAGATGACCAAGGGGACATCGTTGGTTTCGATGTTGACCTAGCAAAAGCCGTTTTTGATTTAACAGGAACCAAAGTCAAATTCCAAGCAATCGACTGGTCGATGAAAGAAACAGAATTAGATAATGGTACAATCGATATGATTTGGAATGGCTACACAAAAACAGAAGCCCGGGAAAAGAAAGTATTATTCAGCGATACTTATATGGAAAACAAGCAGGTTCTAGTAACTGCCAAAGACAGCAACATCACTTCATTTGATGCAATGAAAGACAAAGTTCTAGGGGCACAAGAAGGATCCTCTGGCTATGATACCTTCAACAATCAACCAGAAGTATTGAAAGACATTGTCGCCGATAATGAAGCAACTTTATATGCTAGTTTCAACGAAGCGTTTATCGATTTGGAAAATGGTCGGATCGATGGTCTTTTGATCGATCGGGTCTACGCGGAGTACTATTTGACTCAGACGAAAAAAGCGGACGATTACAATGTTATTGAAAGTCCCTTCAAAGCCGAAAATTTTGCAGTAGGAGTACGAAAAGACGATCAAGCATTGGCGGATAAAATCAATGAGGGATTAAAGAAACTGCAAGAAAATGGCACATTTGCTGAGATTTCCGAAAAATGGTTTGGAGAAGATGTTTCTCCTGAATAAATGAAAAACGATTGACGGCGACATAAGCCACAACAAAAACGATCACAGTAGCTACCTGGCATGAAGCGATTGATGAACAGGTGCAAGGTAGCTTAACTGTAGTCTTACTAAAGAGATTTTTAAGAAGCATTTCTTGTCTTTTCTCCTTTAGATCGTCTTTGTTTGATGGATTTATGGAGCGGTCTTTTTTTCATTAGTGGGATCTTTTATTTCTAGTAGTAAACTTTCTGACAGGAAAACTTTTGTTCGCCTTCTTTTTTCGTTATAATAGGTAGAGACGAAAAGAGGGATAAGAATGGCGCAAAAAAAACGCGCGAAGAAACGCAAAACAAAAAAACAACAAAAACAACAAGAGAAACTGATTCTAGTCGGCATCGGCTTGCTTTTCATCTTGTTTTCGATCTTTGGTTTTTTCCACTTAGGCTTTTTAGGAACGCTGATCGCTAACGGCTTTCGTATCATTGGAGGCAATACGTATCAAGTGCTTTGTCTCGCATTGGCCGTTTACGGGGGATGGTTGGCAATCAAGACCACAGAAGCTCGTTTTACGAGTTTACGTCGAGTGGTTGGCTGTGTGCTGATCTATTTGGGGATCTTAGTGATCCTGCATGCGCATTTATTCAATAATGTCATGAATGAATCGCCGAATGTCTTGCAGACGACTTGGTCGACATTGCTGGATGATATTCGCCGCAGTCAAGTTTCACAAAATGTGGGAGGAGGCATGGTCGGCGCATTCTTCTATCGCGGAACCTATTTCCTTGTATCCCAGATCGGCAGTTACATTTTAGCTGTCTTGATGATCATGATCGGGGGCTTTTTGTTCAGTAAGATGAGCAGTCACGAGTTGTTGGAGCATCTGCAGCACGCTGGTGAAAAGGTTCAGCAATGGTTGGAAGGATCACCTGAAAAACAAGCAGCCCGCGAAGAACGAAAAGCGCAAAAAGCTGCTGAAAAAGCAGCGAAAAAAGAAGCAGAGCGTTCTGCTGTTTTGGCTGAGATCAAAGAAAAGAATCAAGTCCGTCCCTTCACGGAAGAAGAGCGAGCAGCCCAATCAGAACCAGATTTGTCGGAAATCGAACCAGAGCAGTTAAGTTTTGTGCCAATCGATCATTTTCAAGAATTGCCCAAAACACCGCCAGCTGCATCATCCTCTCCGGCTTTGGCACAGGAGAAAAAAGAAAGCGTTGAAGAAATGGAAGATGATGGCGAAGTATTGGAATTTGAAATTTCCGAAGAAGCAGAAAATCGCGACTATGAGTTGCCGTCCGCTGAATTGTTGGACTCGATCCCTGCAACCGATCAAAGCAGCGAGTACAAAAAAATCGAACAAAACATTGGTGTTTTAGAAAAGACTTTCCAAAGCTTTGGCGTCGATGCCAAGGTGGTAAAAGCTAGTTTAGGACCAGCAGTAACTAAATTTGAAGTACAGCCAGCAGTCGGAGTCAAAGTCAGCAAAATCGTTGGCTTAACAGATGACATCGCACTGGCACTAGCTGCTAAAGATGTACGGATGGAAGCACCGATTCCTGGGAAATCACTGATTGGGATCGAGGTGCCTAACAGTGCTGTCAGCATGGTTTCCTTCCGAGAGGTGATTGAAGCACAGCCGGATCATCCCGATAAGTTGTTAGAAGTCCCTTTGGGTAGAGATATTTCTGGCCGTGTCCAAACGGCCGATCTAACGAAAATGCCTCACTTACTGATTGCAGGATCTACTGGTAGTGGGAAATCCGTTGCAATCAACGGTATCATCACAAGTATTTTGATGCGGGCAAAACCCCACGAAGTCAAATTGATGATGATCGATCCGAAAATGGTTGAATTGAATGTCTATAATGGCATTCCTCATCTATTGACTCCGGTAGTGACGAACCCTCGGAAAGCAGCGCAAGCGTTGCAAAAAGTGGTTAAAGAGATGGAAGAACGGTATGAGAAGTTCGCTGCGACAGGAGTTAGAAATATCACAGGATACAATGAACTAGTGATCAATAAAAATTTAGAAGATGGTGAAAACCGACCAATCTTGCCATTCATCGTTGTCATTGTTGATGAATTGGCTGACTTGATGATGGTCGCAAGTAATGAAGTAGAAGATGCGATCATTCGTCTAGCTCAAATGGCGCGGGCTGCAGGGATCCATATGATCTTGGCGACACAACGTCCTAGTGTGGATGTCATCACAGGAATCATCAAAGCCAACGTACCTTCAAGAATGGCGTTCGCCGTTTCCAGCGGGGTCGATTCCCGGACAATCATTGACAGCAACGGCGCGGAAAAACTTCTTGGACGAGGCGATATGTTGTACTTGCCTATGGGTGAGAATAAACCAATCCGGGTGCAAGGAGCCTTTATCTCAGACCACGAAGTAGAACGGGTCGTGTCGTTTGTTACCGAGCAGCAGGGAGCGAATTACGAAGAGAAAATGATGGTTACCGAAGAAGATACGGCAAGTACCAGCAGTGGTCAACCACAGGATGAACTATTTGATGATGCCAAAGCATTGGTGATCGAAATGCAGACGGCAAGTGTCTCTTTATTACAACGCCGCTTTCGGATTGGCTACAATCGGGCAGCCCGTCTTGTTGACGAATTGGAAGACCAAGGGGTCGTAGGTCCTTCAGAAGGCAGTAAGCCTCGGAAGGTGCTGATCGAAGCAGCAGCCGAAGAAGTGCCGGGTTTTGATGAGTAACGTGCAAGTCCTCTTTTTGAGAGAGAATCAATGACTGGAAAGGCGAGGAAAGAAATGAAGCGTAAACATATTTTATATCGTGATGTGGCAGATAAAATCAAAGAAGACATCATGTCCGGACACTATCCTGTTGGTTCTTTTCTACCGACAGAAACCGAATTAGAAGCAGCCTTCAATGTGAGTAAAATCACGGTACGCAAAGCAATCGAGCTATTAGCAGCAGATGAATATGTCGAAAAGCGCAGTGGACGCGGGACCACGGTTTTAAGTAATCGACCTTATAACAAGTTGTCTAAAGGGACAACTTTCAGCCAGTTATTAGAAAAAACCGGCAAAGAATATACCAAGAAAAATCTTGATTTTAACCTAGTCGAGCTCGCAGAAGATCATCCAGCTTCTGCTTTGATGGGCAGAGAAGTCATGCGTTTGCGGCGCATGTACTATTTTGACCATCAACCATTTATTTATTATGAATATCATTTGCCCAAATTGTTAAAAGGCCTTGCCATGGAAGAATTGGAAGAAAAATCACTGTACCGTATTTTAGATGAACATCGGATGGTGATCGATACCTTTGAAGATTCATTTGCAGGACTGACGTTGAATGAGGAACAACAAAAATTTCTGATCACACCAGAGATTTCCGCTTTAAAGCGCGTCCGTCGCTCTTATGATCTGCATGGAGAAGTGGTAGAATATACAGAGGGCATCTATAATACAGCATTGCATCCTTATGTGATCGAGTTTGAAGCCTAATCTCTTGATTAGGCTTTTTTTACAAGAAACAGCGAACATAGGATCATAAATGTTAGAAGGAGTGAGTGTTATGAAAACCATCGCCTTTATCGGGGCCGGAAATATGGCAAAAGCAATTATCAAAGGATTGATCCAATCGGAACTATATCAACCAAAGGAAATTTTAGTCTACAATCATCGGTATGAACCGACACTTAAACAGTTGGAACAAGATTTAGGGATCACCCCTACATTAGAACTTTCTGAAGCCGCAGCTGCTTCCATTTTGATTTTAGCTGTCAAACCGTTTGTGTTTCCTAAATTATTGGAGGATCTAAAAGCGCAATTAAATGAACAACAGTTAGTTGTATCGATCGCAGCAGGCGTTACGATTGCGCAGATGGAAGAAGTTTTGGGTCAGCGCAAGATCGTTCGAGTGATGCCGAATACTCCGGCACTAGTCGGAGAAGGGATGACGTCTATCAGTAACAATCCGCATGTGACCGTAGAGGAAGTTGCAGAAATCCAAAAATTATTTGAAAGCATGGGAAAAGCAGCTCAAGTGCCTGAATCCATGATCGATGCTGTGATTGGGGTCAGCGGTTCTTCCCCAGCATATACCTATCTGTTCATTGAAGCATTGGCCGATGGCGCAGTCGCCGAAGGAATGACCCGCCAAATGGCCTATGAATTTGCTGCTCAGGCAGTTTTAGGCGCTGCGAAGATGGTGCTGGAGACCAAAGAACATCCTGGTGTATTGAAAGACAATGTCAGTTCTCCTGGTGGTACGACCATTCAAGCCGTAAAAACACTGGAAGAAAATGGCTTTCGTGCTGCGGTGATGAAGGCTGTTCATGCAGCTGCCGAAAAGAATCGTCAAATGTCTTGATTAAAATACTTATATTGAAACTGCTTGAGTATGAAGGAGAGAAGGAGTAAAGAGTCTATGAAAGAATTATTGATTTTTGATTTGGACGGATTGCTGCTAGATACGGAAAGAGTCTATCATGAAGGCTGGTTGGCACTTTTTGAAAAGTACCATCTACCGATCACATCAGCAGATATCGTTGCTTGGCGTGGGCAAAGTTGGCAACAGACAGCAACCTTACTAGCGAAAAAAGTTGGTGGTCTTCAACGTGTGGAGGAACTTCGGCAAGAACGAGAAGGGTACATTGAAGACCAATTGCTCAATGGAAACTTGCAGCCAAAACCATTTGCTCGTGAGACATTGGCTCTGGCACGAGAAAAAGGGTTAAAGACAGCATTAGCCACTTCTTCGATGGCTTTTCGAGGTGAAAAACTACTGGATCATTTTGAATTGCAGAATGCATTTGATTTCAAGACATTTGGTGACGATGTCCCAGCACACAAACCAGATCCGGCTCCCTATTTGCTGACATTGAAAAAAGCAGCACGAACCTCTGAATCAGCTTTAGTTATGGAAGACTCATTGCCAGGAGCTACCGCGGCAACTCGGGCAGGAATTCAAGTGGTGTTGATACCGGATCAAAGTTTCACTCACCATTTTTCAGCTGATGAAAAAGCAGGTTTGAACCTTTATGCCGAAACGACTTCTCTTGAGTACGTTTATCAACTATTGGCCACTGAGCAGTTGACAAACTAGAACAGGCACCATTGATCGTATCAAGGGAAACGGTCAATGGTGCTTTTTTTATGATTGCTTTTAGCAAACAAATTGTTCGTCTGCCAAAAGCAGTCGTGTTAAAGTTAAAGAAAAGATTAACAATAAGGGAAATTACGCGAAAAGTAAAGGGGTTTCATTTTGACAAATGGTACTTTTTGTCAAAAGGCTGATATCAAGGGAATCATTCCCATTGGCGGCGTACAAAAAACGTGGTAAATTATCCTTCGACGAAGAAAAGTGGGGGAAAGAAAATGAACAAAATCAAAAACGTGTTTTATTTATACAAATTAGACTGGAAACGAATTTTTAGTAATCCGATTTCCGCTTTTTTGATCATTGCTTTGATGATTTTGCCCTCGCTTTATGCGTGGTTCAATATCAAAGCATTATGGGATCCATATGGAAACACTAGTGAACTGCCCATTGCGGTTTACAGCGCGGATAAAGGCGCAGAATTCCAAGGGAAAGAGCTATCGATTGGGAATGAAGTGATCGACTCTTTACATGAAAATAAACAGTTAGGTTGGCATTTTCTAGATTCTAAAAAAGAATTAGTGGAAGGGGTCAAATCAGGTAAATATTACGCGGGAATTTACTTGCCTGCTGATTTTTCAAAAGATCTGGTCAGTTTTACCAGCGGTACGATCGTTAAACCGAAAATTGAATACTACAGTAACCAAAAAATCAATGCTATCGCACCTAAGATTACTGACAAGGGAGCAAGCAGTCTCCAAGAACAGATCTCAAAGAACTTTATTGAAACTGCTAGTTCTACATTAGTCAAAGTGTTCAACGAAATCGGGTATGATATTGATTCAAATCTAGTTAGTATCAATAAAGTCAAAAATATGATTTTAGAGACCGATGGCAATCTTGACACCATTGATAGTTACACGAAGCAAATTGTTGATTTGCATGACAAGTTCCCGGAAATCAAAGACAAAATCGCCAAAGCCGAAGAATTTACGGATTATATTCCTCAGGTCGATGAAATGGGGGATAAACTGATCGCATTGAATGACAAGCTGCCAGAATTAAAAAAACAAGCTAGTGTCATTCTGACATTGCAGAAAAAGATCCCTGAGATCCAAAATGCCGGCAAGCAATTAAAAATGATCGATGATGATTTTGATTCTATTGCTAGTACAATGACAGATGGTATTGATACAGCTAAACAAGGACTGCAAATCATTGATCAAGTACAAACCGCATTGCCAGAAATCCAACAATTAGGGGACCAAGCAACAGACTTTGCCTCAGCGACGAAAGAAGGTGCCCAACAGTTACAAGATGCGCTACCAAGTATTTCTAATAGTGTTCAAGTAACGATTGATTCCATCAGTCAAGTCGCTACCACGACAGTTAGCTTAACGAATACAATCAAACAAGCAATTGCTGACAATCAATTGACCGACCAAGAACGGGAAAACATCCAAAAGGTCATCAGTGATTTCCAACAAAATATTCAACGGCAACAAGCAGCGCTGGATGGCTTGATTACTTTCTTAACGAATCTTCAAAACTCAGGCAACACATCCGATTTATCAGGGATCATTAATCAATTGACGAATGCAAAAAGTCTCTTGGGGGATCTTTCTTCGCGGCTAGATCATTTAAGCGAATTGGTCAAAAATGGGAATACAGAGGCTATTACCGACTATTTAACTGAAGTCAACACTGCTGCACAAAATGTTACGGATCTTTTAAAAGGCATTAATGTGACGAATATTACCGATACCATCGACAATGTTTTGTCTAAATTGATCACCACCATCACCACAGCTCAAGATGTATTGAAAAAAGCGCAAGCCATTGACTTCAAGTCTTTATTGGCATCAACCAAAAATGTGGTCAGCAATGCTATCAGTATCTTAGAAAAGTATCAAAAAGAATTACCTGCTATTAAGCAAGAGTTGCATGATGCCAATACGATGCTCAATGGTCACATGGATGAGATCGTCGCAGCCATCAACAAAGGGGCCGATCTTTACAACAATGAACTGCCAATCGTTGAAGATAAGTTAGGGATTGCGGCTGGTTTCTTACAAAATGACTGGCCAACCATCAAAGCTGAAATCACTTCGACCATGAACATGGTTGATGAGAAACTGCCAGATGTAGAAAAAGCATTGAATGCGGCAGTTGATTTGATCAATAATGATTGGCCAAATATCAAAACAGGCATTCATAAGGCAGCCAATGCGATTCGCAAAGGTGAAAGTGAAGTTGATCTAGGCGAGATCATCAAGTTGTTGAAGCTTGATGCAACTAAAGAAGCGGATTTCTTCAAACAACCAGTTGAATTGCAAACAAATGACATCTATCCGATTGCCAACAATGGTTCTGCCAGCACTCCATTCTATACAGCGTTGTGTTTATGGGTCGGGGCGTTATTGTTGTCAAGTGTGGCTACAACAGAGTATCATTTAGAGAAGAAAGATAAAGAACGCTTTACGCAACGAGAAACATTCGTTGCTCGAATGCTGACTTTCCTAACTATGGCCATTGCGCAAAGCTTGATCGTTACACTAGGAAATATGTTCTTATTAGGAGTAGATGTTCATAATCCGGTATACAGCGTCTTGTTCGCATTACTCGTTGGACTAGCATTTATGATGATCGTCTACGTCTTAGCCGGACTGTTTGGCAATGTCGGGAAAGGGATCGCGATCATTATCCTTGTTCTATCGATTTCTGGTGGGGGCGGAAATTATCCGATCCAAGTCTCTGGTAAATTTTTCCAATTTATTAATCCGCTGTTACCATTCACCCATGCAGTCAATCTGTTAAGGGAATCAGCCGGCGGGATCTATTGGCCAAATGCCATTCCTCAGTTGATTATTTTGTCACTGTTGTTTATTGTATTTGGCATCATAGGAACATGGGCTTATCCTTATCTAACAGATGTAACTAAGAAACTAAATAATGTCTCGAAAAAGAGTCATTTTTTCCATTAAAAAATCAAGAGCAGATAGGGCACGATGTTCTATCTGCTTTTCTTGAATCTTCTTGCGAATTCTGATAAAAAGAAGAGGGAGTTTGTTCAAATTTTTCATGCCATTTTCATTGACTTTTGTCGGTTTCAGGAGTAGCATACAGTCTTGTTAATTCAGTAATTATCAAAGAAATTTTGTATGTGCAATTATGATCTTTTTCATGAAAAAAGGAGTGTAAGAAAGTGGAATATTTGAAACGTTTGTTGGTCGGACGTCCATTGAAATCCGCGGAGAATGATGAACAAAAATTGACAAGGAAAGCCGCGTTGGCTTTGTTATCTTCGGATGCATTGTCATCGATTGCTTATGGGACCGAACAAATCGTTGTTGTCTTAGTTGCTTTGTCAGCTGCTGCTATCTGGTATTCACTACCGATCGCCGCATTCGTTATTATCTTGTTGATTTCATTGACCTTATCCTATCGTCAAATCATTCATGCGTACCCTCATGGTGGTGGGGCGTATGTCGTTAGTAGTGAGAATTTGGGCAAGAATGCAGGTTTGATTGCTGGCGGCTCTTTATTGATCGACTACATGCTGACTGTTGCCGTTTCGGTATCGGCTGGGGCAGAAGCGATTACTTCTGCCGTACCCGCTCTATATGGGCATCAGGTGGGTATCTCGATCACTATTGTTTTACTGATCATGATGATGAACTTACGGGGGCTACGAGAATCTGCGAGTTTCTTGATGGTTCCTGTATACACCTTTATCGCTGTGATCACGATCTTGATTCTTGTAGGATTATTTAATATTATCACTGGGGTACAGCCATTAAATGCCACAGCCTTACCAGGTGCTGTTGTGCCAGGGGTTTCTGTCGCATTGATCTTACGCGCTTTTTCTTCTGGTTCTTCTTCATTGACAGGGGTAGAAGCAATCAGTAATGCCGTGCCGTTTTTCAAAAAGCCGCGAGCAAAAAATGCAGCTGCAACATTGACGATCATGGCTGCGATCCTAGGTTTCTTCTTTGTGGGGATTACATTCATCAACTATTGGTATGGAATCGTTCCAGAAGCAGAAGTAACGGTCCTTTCGCAAATCGGAGCTGCGATCTTCGGTCACGGATTCATGTATTACGTTCTGCAGTTCGCAACGGCTTTGATTTTAGCAGTTGCAGCGAATACTGGATTCTCCGCATTCCCAGTGTTAGCCTATAACTTAGCGAAAGATAAGTATATGCCTCATATGTATCAAGATCGGGGAGACCGCTTGGGTTATTCTAATGGGATCATTACGCTGGCAGCAGGTTCGATCGTTCTATTGTTCATTTTCCAAGGATCGACGGAACGGTTGATTCCACTTTATTCGATTGGCGTGTTCATTCCCTTTGCGCTCTCACAAACAGGAATGGTAGTTCGATGGAAGAAAGCTGGTAAAGGATGGTTCTTGAAATCATTGGCCAACATCGTCGGAGCGTTGATTTCTTTTGCGATCATTGCGATCTTGTTTGTTTTTCGTCTAGGTGACATCTGGCCATTCTTTATCATCATGCCAATCCTACTGTTTGTCTTTTATAAGATCCATGATCATTATAAGAAAGTCGCTGAGCAGCTACGTTTGGAAAAAGAAGTGGCACTCCACAAATATGATGGCAATACCGTTATTGTATTAGTAGGAAATGTGACCCGTGTAAATATCGGGGCTTTGAATTATGCACAATCCATCGGAGATTATGTAGTTGCAATGCACGTATCTTTAGATGAAGATGTCAAGAAGGAAAAAGAAATCGAACAAGAGTTCAAACAAAATTTCCCGGATGTCCGTTTTTCTGTAGTGCATTCTTCTTATCGTTCAATTGAAAATCCAATCATTCGTTATGTAGATCTAGTCAGCAAAAACGCAACGAAACACAATTATACGACGACAGTTATCATTCCACAGTTCGTGCCACGTCGTCGCTGGCAAAATATTTTACACAACCAAACAAGTCTGCGTCTAAGATTCCGTTTATCATGGCGTGAAAACATTGTCGTAGGAACTTACAGTTATCATTTGAAGAAATAGATTAAGTTTTATAATCAAAAAAGACTATCTAACTCTAATATCGAGCGAGATGGTCTTTTTTGTCTTATTTTCAGCGAAGGAATCTTTTACCGCACATCAAAAATGATGAGAGAGTGTGCCTGTGATTCCTAAAAACGTTTAGCTGTAAAACATTTTGATTTTGATGTCTTGATCGTAATTTCCAAACCCTTTGCCAAACAATGTACAACCGCCCATATTTTCAGCCTCTTCTTTTACCTCGACTCTTAAATGCCAAGTATCTTCATAAGCAGGAATATCCTTGATCGTGACGTCTGATAAAGGTTCTCCTTCCATATAAGTCCCATGATCCATGATTCGAATCGTCTTCAATAACCCATATTGATTTAAGTTATCAGGATACCAATCTGGCGTATACTTGCCGCGAATATCGGCGAAGTCACCGGGACTTGTCCAAGTTCCAAGCTCGATGCCATTTAAGCTAAAGGTAATGTCAGACGGCCAATTATTATTAGAAAAAGGGAATTCAGAAGAAATCTCCATGGAAATCTCCATCATCTCTAGTTTCTCATCTAGAGAAAGAAAATTAGGTGACTGGTACTCAACAAACCCTTTCGTAAACCAGAGGATGCGAGCATCCATTCGATTGGGGTCCATAAAAAATTTAGGTTCATCTACTGGACCGATAAAACCAGCAAGCGTGGCTAATCCACAAGTGGGTTCAACCGAATAATTTGTATAATGACCAATTGGAATTGACGTTTCTCTCGTATCGAATGCATTAAAGATTTTTTCTGGAAAATTGATATCGATATGATCGACTCTCAGACTAGATATCTTTCGCTGACCGACACGTTCTGTCTTGATAATTTTTGCTTCTTCTAGTTTTTTGATATGCATCGTGACGATAGCACTGCTTAATCCTAATTCTTGTGCGATTTCTTTCACATTCATTTTGTTTCTTGCAAGTAGTTGAATGATTTTGATCCGTACATTACTAGCTAACGCCTCATAGACGGGCAATGCTTCTTGATTGATTTCTAATTGCATCATTTCACCCCCATTATAGTTATAAATGATTTACTTGAATGTTAACATATTTGTTAATTTGTGTAAATAGGATTATTTATAGTAGTTTTTATTAATATAAATATTAATTAATAGGTATATTATTTAGTTTTATTTAATTAAAATATTGTTGACAGCGATTACAAATAAAGTTATTATTTAGTTGTAAATTGAAAGTGTTTGCAAACGCTGCTTTTATCATTTGTTTTAAATGAATTATTTTAAATGAGGAGGAAGAACAGTAAAAACAGTTTGTAGCAAAATCACATAGGTATTATTTCCTCAAAAATCTTTGTAGAAAGTGACACTTATCATACTTATCTATAGAGGAAGTTTTTGACGCACTTCATAAATCGATTACAAATAATTTAGAGGTTAAATCTGAAAGGATGAAAAAAATGAAAATCAAAAAGTTGCTTTTTTCTGGCGCATTATTGGGTTTGAGCGGTTTGATCTTAGGAGCATGTGGAAATAGTGGTGGTAATGCGAACAATGACAACGGAAAAAAGGAAATCACTTTTATGTTCCGTGGCGGTGAAGATGAAAAGAAAGCCTATGAAACAGCTATTAAACAATTTGAAGAAGCAAATGACGTAAGCGTTAAAATAATTGCAACAGATGCCGATCAGTATGCTACAAAACTGCAAGCCGCAATTTCAGGTGGTAATATGCCTGATGTTTTTTATGTAGAACAAGGGAATTTAATGGCTTATGTAGATAACGGTGTTTTACTTGATATAACCGATCAAATCGAAAATTCCGACTTTGATTTGTCAAATATTTGGGAATATGGAGTGAATAGTTACCGCTACGATGGTGAGAAGGTAGGTGAAGGTGCACTTTACGGACTACCTAAAGATGTCGGTCCATTTGCTTTGGGATACAACAAGGATATGTTCAAAGAGGCTGGAATTGACTTACCCGACACAGACACTCCGTATACATGGGATGATTTTGTCAATGTTTCGAAACAGCTGACAAAAGATAAAGATGGCGATGGAAAAATGGATCAATGGGCAACTGGCTTTAATGTCAATTGGAGTCTTCAAGCATTTGTATGGAGCAATGGTGGAGATTGGATCAATGAAGACAAAGATACAGTGACTGTGGATACACCAGAATTTGCGGAAGCATTACAATGGTTTGCCGACTTACAAAACGTTCATGAACTAACACCGTCGATCTCTGATGCACAAACCTTGGATACGTATCAACGCTGGATGAATGGCGAAATTGCATTCTTCCCTGTCGGTCCATGGGATATGAGCACCTATGCAGGATTAGATTTCGAATATGATTTGATCCCATGGCCAGCGGGATCAACTGGTAAATCAGCAACATACGTCGGTTCTTTGGGGATTGGTGTAGCGAGTAAGACAGATTATCCAGATGAAGCAGTGAAGCTTGTAGAATACTTAAGTGCTTCAGAAGATGGTCAACAACAATTGGTGGATGCACAGATTCAAATTCCTAACTTGATCGATATGGCAGAAGAATGGGCATCAGATACCGAAAGTGTCCCTACAAATAAGCAAGAATTCTTGGATATTGTTCAAGACTATGGTCGAGCTATGCCAGCAGCAACTACTTATAATGCTGAGTGGTACGATGAGTTTTTCATCAATATTCAACCGGTACTAGATGGCGACCAAACTGCTGCAGATTACGTGAAAGAAGTACAACCGAAGATGCAAGCTAAATTGGATGCCGCACTTCAGCAACAAGAAACGGCAAAATAAGTCACCAGGGCTATGACAGATGTCAAAAGACAGAGAGGTCGAGTACTTGTCAGTTTAAGACACCTCTGTTATAGCCCTAAATATTAGTTGAGAAGGGGCTTTTCGATGGAACAAGTTGAAATAAAGAAAAGAAAATCAAACAAAAGTAGTTTATATGCTAAAGAACATCGGGTTGCTTTTTTATTTGTCCTACTTCCTGTCATTGGGTTTATCTTATTTTCGCTTATTCCGTTAGTTTATTCAGCTTATGCCGCATTTACTGACTGGAATGGGTTGGGACAAATGAACTTTGTTGGATTAGAAAATTTCCGGAAACTATTTAATGACGAATATTTTTATAAAACGATGTACAATACTGTATTTTTGATGTTAGGAATTCCGATTGGCTTGATTCTTTCTTTCATGTTAGCATCTGCATTAAGTCGAGGTATCAAAGGAACGACCATCTTCCGAACAATTTATTATATTCCAGTTATTTCTTCTCTGGCCGCAATTTCTATTTTATGGCAATGGGCTTATAACGGGGATTTTGGATTGGTCAATCAAGTGTTAGCTATTTTTGGGATAAGCGGTCCTAATTGGTTACAAAATCCCTCTACTGTTAAGCCAGCTATCATTATCATGTCTGTTTGGAAAGGATTAGGCTATTCTATGCTTCTGTATTTAGCAGCAATCCAAAGTGTTCCTAAGACATTTTATGAAGCGGCTGAGTTAGATGGTGCTTCATCGTTTCAAAAGTTCCGAAATATTACTTGGCCCATGGTTCGACCTGTTACTTTCTTTTTGGTAGTAACAAATATCATTGGTGGATCTCAAATTTTTACAGAAATCAATATCATGACACCTACAGGTGGACCACAATATAGTAGTGCCACTGTAGTCTGGTATATCTGGCAAAAAGCCTTCAAAAATTGGCAGATGGGCTATGCCAGCAGTATGGCACTGATTTTAGCTATATTAGTATTTGGCATTACAGCATTTCAATTTTATATGAATAATCGTTCAAGCTACAAGTTGGACTAGGAGGAGAAATGATGAAAAAAATTAAACTAAGTAATATGCTCATCGTTTTGATTTTATCCCTTGGAGCTATCATCATGGTGGGACCACTTTTGTGGATGATCTCTACGTCATTAAAAGATAAAGCTGGAGTTTTTCAGTTGCCTCCACAATGGATTCCAAATCCAGTTCGATTTGATGCCTACAAGCGCTTGTCTGAACTAGATACATTATTCTCAGGTATCAAAAACACGGTGATTGTTTCTCTTTCGGTCACCATCATTGGAACATTGACTTCCAGCCTTGCTGCCTTTTCATTTGCAAAATTACGTATGCCTTTCAAGGATGTTTTATTTTTACTTTTGTTAGCAGCGCTTATGATTCCATATCCAGCTGTCATGATTCCACAATTTATGATGTTTTCGAAAATTGGTTGGGTCGATACATTGTTGCCATTGATCATACCAGGCATGTTTGGGAATATTACCATGATCTTTTTCTTGAGGCAGTATCTTTCCAATATTCCTGATTCTATCGTGGAAGCAGCAAAAATCGATGGCGCAGGATACTTACAAACATTTTTTCAGTTAATCTTTCCGTTGATCCGTCCAGCAATTGCTGCACAATTCATTCTCTGGTTTATGGGAGCTTGGAATGACTATTTAGCGCCATTGATTTATCTAAATAGTCCAGAGAAACAGACGTTACAAGTAGTCATTGCTAATTTAAATGCAGCTTATGCGATTCAAACAGATTATCCATTAATCATGGCAGCTTCCGTTGTTTCATTGTTGCCAGTATTAGTCGTATTTATTATTTTCCAGAAGCAAATTATTGAATCCGTAGCGCTTTCTGGTATGAAAGGGTGAAAAAATGTTTATTAAGGCAATGCATTGGATCAATGTGGTCATCCTTTTTATTGAATTGAATATATTATGGCTCCTTGGCTTTATTGCCGGATTTTTCTTTGCTGGCTTAATCCCAAGTACAAGAGCGGTACTTAAGCTTTTAAATAAGCAGGACCTGTTCACTGGTTATTACTCTTACAGTGAAATTTTTCAAAAATATTGGCAAGAATATATCCGCTCCATCAAAATTTTCCAATGGCGAGTGATTGTTTTTCCAATCCTTTTTTCACTTTTTTATGTTGAATTAGTATTCATTCAGCAAAGTAGTATCATGAGAGCTTATTTCCAATGGCCAATCTTGATCATGATGAGTTATCTCTTATTGGTTCTTTTGAATTTGATTTTAGCGACAGAGATGAGTGGAGACAGTTGGTTGAAAAAAATAGCTTTCTCGCTAGTAAGTCCAATAGTTTTGCCCGGTCGTTCACTAATGTGCGTAGTTATGATCCTCTCTTTTGCAGTTTTGAGCTTGGCTTATCACTGGTTCTTTTTTGTGGCTAGTCCATTGTTCTTTTATGTAGCTAGCAAATGTCTGATTTCAGGTTATCAAAAGAAAGGGTTGTTAAGATCTATATGAAAAGATTTTTCCTTGCTGGAGTGATGCTACTGCTTGCTGGTTGTCAGCTGAAAGGAGCGGAGCAAGTGATTGAAAGACCAGAATATGCAGATGTTAGTGTGCATGACCCATCGATCATTAGAGATAAAGACACATATTATATTATTGGTTCTCATATGCAATTCGCAAAATCAGATGATTTGATTCAATGGAAACAACTCTCAAATTCGGTAGCTGATAGTTCGCTTTTCAATAATATTCGTGAAGAACTTGCTGATGAGTTTGACTATGCTCAAACAGATACATTGTGGGCAAGTGACATTCAGCAATTTAAAAATGGTAAATATTACTTGTATTATTGCTTTTGTCAAGGCTCTTCCCCGCTTTCAGTTTTAGGCGTTGCTATATCTGATTCTATCGAAGGACCCTATCAAAAAGTAAAGTCATTTTTGTATTCAGGAACTTCACCTCAATTTGGGAAAGAATACAATGCCGCAGTTCACCCCAATGTGATTGATCCTCACGTCTTTTATGACAATGAAGAGAAACTATGGATGGTTTACGGTTCTTATTCTGGCGGTATTTTCATTTTAGAGATGGATGATGAGACAGGGTTGCCTAAAGAACAAAATACTTATGGAAAACACCTTTTGGGAGGAAATCATAGCCGCATTGAGGCACCCTATATTCAATATAATTCTGAAACTGGCTATTACTATCTTTTCACCTCTTTTGGTGGACTTGATGCAAATGGGGGCTACAACATTCGAGTTGCTCGTTCAAAGCAGCCAGATGGACCCTATGAAGATATTCAAGGAAATGCGATGAGTGAGGTGAAAGGAAAATATGGCACACAATTTGATGACACAAGCATTCAGAGTTTTGGAACCAAGCTCATCGGAAATTTTTTATATGAAGAAGATGACGGATTAACAAATGCCGGTTATATCTCACCTGGGCATAATTCATCCTACTATGATGAAAAAACAGGAGAATATTTTTTGATTTTTCATACGCGTTTTCCAAATAGTGGAGAAAATCATTCGGTAAGAGTACACCAAATGTATTTTACTGAAGATGGATGGCCTGTTGTCTCTCCTTTAAGGTACAGTAACGAAAAAATAGCTGATTACTCGGATGATCAAATTAGCGGAGAATACAGATTGATCCATTTTGATAAGTTGATTACTGATGATGCAAAAGCACCACTAAAAATCAATTTAAGTAAGGATAAAAAAGTTTCCGGGGCTGTTTCTGGATTATGGAAGTTAGCAGAGGATAATATTTCAAAGGATTCACTACTCATCCTTGACGATATTGAATACAAAGGGAAATTTATTTTTTCTTGGGATGAAAACCAAGGAAAACAAGTGATGACATTTACAGGAATTTCTGAAGAAGGTGTTCCGCTATTTATTGTAGAGAATGAGGGATAAGATATGCTGAAAAAAACAACGAATGATTTGATAAATCCAATTGTGTATGAACGAGCCGACCCTTGGGTCTACCATCATAGTGATGGGTATTATTATTTTACTGGTTCAGTACCAGGTTATCAATCGATTGAAATTAGGCGAGCAAAATCATTGAATGACTTAGAGAAAGCTGAAACAAAAAATGTTTGGCGGGCACATAAAGATGGTCCCATGAGCCAACTCATCTGGGCACCAGAAATTCATTTCATTCAGGGGAAATGGTATATCTACTTTGCTGCTAGTGATCATGGTACGATTCGCAATGAAGTCCATCACCATCGAATGTTTGTTATTGAAAATGAACATGATGATCCATTTGAAGGAAGCTGGACTGAAAAAGGGCAGATTAAGACCCAGTTTGAAAGTTTTAGTTTGGATGGCACGGTATTTTCGCATCGCGAAAGACTTTATTATGTTTGGGCACAACAAGATCCGCGAATCCCAGGGAACTCAAATCTTTATTTGTCAGAAATGAAAACACCTTGGACTCTAACTGGGAAACAGTTATTACTCTCTGTTCCAGAATTTGAATGGGAAAAGATTGGTTTTATGGTTAATGAAGGTCCAGCAGTGATTACTAGAAATGGGAAGATATTCATTACTTATTCAGGAAGTGCTACCGATGAAAACTATGCGATGGGTTTGCTTTGGGCAGATGAAGATAGTGATTTATTAAATGGTTTTTCTTGGCATAAAAAAGCAGAGCCTGTTTTCAAATCATCTGAGAAAAATAGTCAATATGGTCCTGGGCACAATTCTTTTACTACAGGCTTAGAGGGTGAAGATATTTTAGTCTATCATGCACGACCAGAAAAAAATCAGTCTGGAGATCCTTTGGCAAATCCTAATCGACATGCGATGGCACAGAGCTTCACTTGGGATAAAGATGGCTTTCCTATATTTGGAGAGCCAGTAGCGATAACAAAATCTGAAGAGATGGTGAGTTAGATGACAATCAAAATTCTAAATACAAAATCAGGAACAACGATCAGCAAATATATTTACGGACACTTTTCAGAACATCTCGGCCGTTGTATCTATGAAGGATTATACGTAGGAGAAGATTCTCCTATTCCAAACAAGAATGGGATGCGTACGGATGTTGTGGAAGCTTTGAAGAATATCAAGATTCCAGTTTTACGCTGGCCAGGTGGCTGTTTTGCCGATGAATACCATTGGAAAGACGGTATTGGACCAAAAGAAAATCGAAAAACGATCGTCAATACTCACTGGGGGGGTGTGACTGAAAATAATCATTTTGGGACACATGAATTCTTTGAATTGGTCAAACAACTGGAATGTGAAGCATATGTCAATGGAAATGTCGGCAGTGGGACAGTCCAAGAAATGTCTGAATGGGTCGAGTACATTACCATGAACGGAATTTCTCCAATGGCAGATTGGCGTCGAGAAAATGGTCATGAAGAAGCTTGGAGCATGAAATTTTTCGGTGTAGGAAATGAAAATTGGGGCTGCGGTGGAAATATGCGTCCAGAATATTATGCTGATCTTTATCGTCGGTATCAGACTTACGTTCGTCAATACGGTGATCAAAAAATATACAAAGTGGCTGGCGGAGCAAATGTTGATGACTACCACTGGACAAAAACGTTGATGAAGAATGCCCATTGGCTGATGGATGGATTGAGCTTACATTATTATGTCCATCCCCAAGGGTGGGAGAAAAAAGGTAGTGCGTTAGCATTCGATGAAGCAGAATGGATTATTACCTGTCAAAAAGCTGCGCATATGGATGAATTGATTACGCGTCACAGTGCGATCATGGATCAATATGATCCTGAAAAACGGGTGGGCATCATTGTTGATGAGTGGGGAACTTGGTTTTCTGCTGAACCCGGAACGAATCCAGGATTCTTATATCAGCAAAACACGATTCGTGATGCAATGGTAGCTGCTATCACCTTAAACATTTTTCATAAGCATGCAGAACGAGTGCACATGGCAAACATTGCCCAGACAGTGAATGTTTTGCAGGCAATGATTTTGACTGATGGCGAAAAGATGGTCAAAACACCAAGCTATCATGTATTTGATTTGTACAAAGTCCATCAAGATGCCGAACGCATCGAGAGTCATGGAGCAGCAAGTGAAACGATCACCTACACGGTCTCGAAACAAGCAGATACCCTCCACCTGTCGATCTGCAATTTCGCAGTATCTGGCTCGGAAGCAATTAGTTTTGACTTTGAAACTGCCATTCAAGGAATCAAAGAAGCTTGCTATATTGTGGGGGATAAAATGAATGCACACAATGATTTTGATCATCCGGAAGACGTAGTGATCCAATCATTTGAAGACTACACAACAAATAATAGCCAATTAACGATCAATATACCCGCTATGAGTGTATTGACAATATCTTTGGCGGTGTAATTCAATGACGTGTAAAGGTTGCGATGTCAAGGAAACAGCAGCAACGGTAGATGTAGAAGCGTTGATTGAAGAACAGCTAGCCATCGAGAACGACCTTGCTGCACTTGAAGTCGTTCAGTCCCGTATAAAAATTTGTGAAGCCTGCCCATTTCGGTCCAATCACACCTGTACTAAGTGTGGCTGCTTTTATAAATTTCGGGCAAACCTATCAAAAAAATACTGTCCTGCAGGAATGTGGGCACAAACAGGGCAGAGCATTCAATGACTGTCCTGTTTGTTACGCCATAAGCAGTTATAGAAACTCTAGCCTGGGGTAATCTTAGAGGTAGCAAAGATCAAGAGCAGATAGATTGTTTTTAATGAAAGTGGCGTAATAAGTAAGAAAGAACTAAATAAATATAGAAAAGAATCGATTCTGCTTTCGTTCACTGAAGTCAAACTAAAGTGAATCGATTACTGAGAGGAAGAATCTATGAACTGGAAAAATGGTGTTCATGATCCAACGATCATTGAACGAGACAGCGTTTATTACTTATTTTCAACAGATACGCAACAACCTAAAACGGCAGGAATACCGATCCGGACATCATTGGATCTCATACACTGGCAGTTTGAAAAGCAGGCCTTTCCTCAATTGCCACAATCTGCAAGAGAATGGAGTCAAGCAGAAGGGTTGTGGGCACCTGAAGTGATAGAGTACCAAGGGGAATATCGAATGTACTATTCCGCTTCTACATTTGGCAGTACCACTTCATTTATTGGTCTTGGAACAGCACCGCATCCTTTGGGACCTTGGGTAGATCAAGGAGAAGTTGTGAAAACGCATCGAGGCATCGCCGATCATAATGCCATTGACGCAAATCTTGCTCTAGATCGTATGGGACACCATTGGCTGATCTACGGATCATTTTTTGGCGGGATTTATATTGCACCTATAGATCAAAGCACTGGAAAGTTAGCTGAGAAGGGATACGGAAAAAAAATAGCGCAACGACCTGCTTCTGTTGATACTGCGATTGAGGGTCCTTTTGTTTATTATCATCCAGAAACGGATATGTATTACTTATTTGTCTCTTTTGATTCTTTGAATGAAACCTATAATATCCGGGTTGCAAGAGCGAAAGAGATTACCGGTCCCTATACGGATTGGAACGGCCTGTCTCTGTCGGAACAAGAGGCGGTACCGGAGAAAATTGGTGTTAAATTACTAGGGAGTTATCAATTCGAAGAACAGTCTGCAGTCTATGCACCTGGCCACAATTCTATATTCAAACGTTCAGATAATGAATTATTTATTATTCATCATGCACGGAGACAACCTTTTAGTGATGATTTCTTTTTAGATGTCAGAAAAATTTATTGGTTAGATAGTGGTTGGCCGGTCATATCAGCAATTAGTTATGCGAAATCAATTCCTGAAATCCCTATGAAAGAGGACCTCATAGGAACGTGGGAGATTATTCAGTTTACAGCAGAGTCCAGTCTCATTTCTTCAGAATTTGTCATGCTTACAGACATTCAGCAAATGGAGAAGAGCTATTTTTGGCAGGGGCATGAATTTACAGCTTATTATGAGACAGATTCTGAAGAACGTGTCTTGTGTTTATCAGGAATGGACCCGAACGGCATGGGGTTCATCGGAAAAAAAGTCCCAAAAGAAAGTAGGGGGAAGACGAAGCGTACAACTTAAAAGCGACCAAACTTCAGAATGATCTTTGGAGTAGCGATCAGAGCAGTGTTCGAGAAAAAACGACCCCATATCAGTATCAAGTATGGAATGATGGCATACCAGTCGCCCCTCAAGCAAAACGATGGGCGCCAATCCATTTGTATGGATCGAGCCTTGAAACAACCACCTCTAGGATATGATGCGTGATTCCCGATCATCTCAGGGAAAATCGAGAAGCGCATTCACCTGCTTTGAGTGAATTAGTTAATAAATATAGAAAAACAAGCATCCTTCTTGTATGTAAGGATGCTTGTTTTTCTATATTTATAAAAGCGCTAAGAAATGGCCTTTATTTCGACGAGCGGCTTGCTGGATCTAACCGACGTTCAATAAAGCCTAATCCTAGGTCGGTGATGATTGCCATCAATGCAGTGGGTAAAGCTCCGGCAAGAATGATTGAAGCGCCATTGGTTGCATTTGTCCCACGGATGATGATATCACCTAGGCCACCAGCACCTACGAAGGCGCCAATGGCAGTGATTCCAATTGCAACGACTAATGCATTACGAATACCTGCCATGATCACGGAGACGGATAAAGGCAATTCGATCATATACAGTCGTTGCCAACTTGTCATGCCCATTCCTTTACCAACATCTAGTGTATTACGGTCTACCTGGCGCATGCCGGTATAGGTGTTTTTGATGATCGGTAAGAGCGAGTAGAGAAAAATCGTCAGAATAACGACATTGACACCTAATCCCATTCCAATCATCAAAATCGAGATCATTGCTAGCGAAGGGATCGTTTGGATGATATTGGCGATGCGGATCACCCAATCGGCCATACGCATCTTTTTAGAAATCCAGATTCCTAGTGGAATACCAACGATTGCAGCGAATAAAACGCCATAGATAGAGATCAGGAAGTGACGAACAAACTGTGCAAAGACATAACCGCCATTTTCCTGAAAATAGGCAATAAATTGTTGAAATAGATTCATGTCATTCATTTCGTCACTCTCCTTCAAAATAATTATTTTCTTGTAAGAAACGTTCTGCGACCACTGTCGGTTCCAACAGGTCATTATCAACTTGATAATTTAGTTGCTGCATTTTTTCAGTGGAGATTGTATCAGCAAGTTTGTTCAAGGCGTCCGCTACTTCTGGTGTGTCTTTGATTAATTTGTCATCGACTACTGGAGCTGCATCATAAGGTGGGAAGAAATTCAAATCATCTTCCAACATTACGAGGTCATAACTAGCGATCCGTCCATCCGTTGAATACCCGAGTACGATATCCATTTTTCCGTTGTCAACAGCATCGTAAACGAGACCGATCTGCATAGGCAAAATGTTTTTGAAAGAAAAGCCATATGCTTCTTGAAAGCCATCATACCCGTCACCTTCACGGGTGATCCAAGCTGTATCGACACCAGCAACCAACTGATCGGCAACGCCTTTTAAATCACTGACTTTTTTCAGATTATATTTTTCTGCAGTGTCTTTTCTGACTAGAAAAACATATGTGTTATCAAAGCCGTAGGAAGGAAACCAGGTCTGATGGTAACGTTTCTCAAATTCTTTTTTTACGGTATTAAAGGCAGCAGTTGGATCAGATTCTGGCTCTAAGCCAAGTGTTGTTGTCAAATCTGTTCCGGTATAACGAGCGGCAGAGATAGACGCATCGCCATTCATCATTGCTTGATGATTGATTGTCGTTGTTGCTAAGTTATTAATGACAGTGGTATTTTTGTCCGTATAATGTTCTACCATTCCTGCTACAATAGCGCCAAGAATCTGAGCTTCAGAAGTGATTCCTCCTGTGATAGCTACGGTGTCTTCATTAGATGTAGAAGCAAGTCCTGGAAAGGAGCAGCCTGAGAGTAAAATAATGATCATGGATAACAAAAGACCAAATTTCGCTTTGATTTTCATTTAGGCATCCCCCTTTAATGCAGCTGGTGTTAGTTTATTCTCAAGTAATCCGAGTAACCAGTCTGCTAAAAGTGCAAAAATTGTCACTGGGATTGTGCCGGCAAAAATCAATGCCGGTTGATAGTTATTCAATCCACTAAAGATCAAGTCTCCAAGCCCCCCTGCACCAATGTACGAAGCCAAGGTTGCCCAAGCTAAGACATAGACTGCTGACAAGCGGATACCTGCCATGATCGTTGGGATCGCTAACGGCAGTTCCACACTAATGATCGATTGAAAGTTAGTCATTCCCATTCCTTTAGCGACATCTCGATAATTCCAATCGACTTTCTTCATGCCAATATAGGTGTTTCGCAAAATAGGCAGCAAAGAATAGATAAAGAGTGCAACAATAGCTGGGACCTTACCGACCCCTAAAATCGGGATCATCAATGCCAACAGTGCCAATGAGGGAACAGTTTGCAAGGCACTAGTCACACCGATCACGATAGAAGCGGCTTTGGGAAAGCGTGTCAATAGAACGCCCAAAGGGACTGCAACGACAATGCCTAGAAATAGTGCGGCAAAGGAGATGTATAAATGCTCAATGCTTTTCGTGACCAATTGGCCGCCATATTCATTAAAGAAGCTTTGCATGGCTAGACCTCCTCTGGTTTTGCGGATTCGATCGCTTCAAGAAGGGAGGATTCCTCGCCCCAAATAACGTCATAAACAATGTCGACTAATGAAGCACGCGTCAAAATTCCTACCAAATGATTCTCAGCATCCACGACTGGCACATATTTCAAACCGCGTTTAAGGATTCGTTGCAACGTATCTCGCAGTAAGGCGGTTTCTTTTACATAGAAAACATCTTTATTAAGAATATCCCCGACACTAGTTACTTTGCCTCGATTGCGGTCGATCGATTCTACATCGATATACCCTTTTAAGACATTGCTATTATCCGTCACTAATAATGTATCTACCCGTTTTTCTCTCATCAGGCGAATCGCTTCTTGTAAAGATTTTTCAGGAGTGATGGCGATTGGTGTTTTGAGCATGACTTCTTTAACTGGTGTGGTGTCTGGTTTTGCTTGCAGAAGGCGGTCTTCACCGATCAATTCTTCAACAAAGGTAGTAGCAGGATTTCGCAGAATATTTTGTGGTGTATCGAATTGGATAACGCGTCCTTCGCTCATGATCACGATGCGGCTAGCTAACTTTAATGCTTCATCCATATCATGGGTAACGAAGACGACGGTTTTACCTAAACGTTCCTGCAAATCTTTGATCAAATCTTGCAGTGAATCGCGAGTGATGGGGTCCAAAGCACCGAAAGGTTCATCCATCAAAATGATATCTTGGTCGGCTGCCAGGGCCCGAACAACACCGATCCGCTGTTGCTGTCCACCAGATAATTCGTGAGGGTAACGATCCAGCATTTCACGAGGAAGTTCCACCAGATCGATCATTTTCTCTGCTGTCTTATTTCGTTCTTCTTGACTGACCTTCAAAAGTTTTTGTACTAATGTAATATTTTCTCGAATCGTCATATGAGGCATCAAGCCGATGCTTTGGATCACGTAACCGATTTGGCGTCGTAATTCTACTGGATTGATATCGGTCACACTTTTGCCATCAATCAGAATTTTTCCTTTGGAGGGGTCTGTCATACGGTTGATCATTCGCATACAAGTAGTTTTACCACTACCACTGGTACCAATGAAACAAATAAATTCTCCCTTTTCAAAGGATAGATTGACATCTTCGACAGCCACTTTGCCGCCTTTATAGATTTTGGATACATGCTGAAATTCAATCATGATTTCACCTCTAGTTTTATTTAGGCGCAGCTTATTTACGCCTAGGGTCTGTAATTAGTATGCCCAAAAGTTTGCTGTTATTCAAATATTCTGCCTTTTTTATTCATATTTGCATATTATAAGCAAAATGTTTGAAACAAATCCAATCGAAATGAAAATCCAATAGGGAATATATGCATTATTCTTCATTTTGATTGTTATTTTTAAATGGGGATGAGTAGACTTTCTTCTTCACTAAAAGTGATATACAACATTTTAATATTAAATTAAAAGCGAACATTGCTGCTACAAGCGAGCATGTATCGAGTCACCAAATACTAAATCGATACATTTCAGATACATTTTTCCTTTAATTTAGCAGCAGGAGGTGTTCCGATGCGGAAAATAATTCTTATTTTGCTTTTTGTTTCAGTAGTCCTTGTTGGTGGTATTACTGGCTGGGCAGTCTATTCTGCAAATAAAATAAATACAAAAGTGTACGAAAAATTGAATCCTTCAGATGAGCAGTATGACTTAGATTACGACCAATTGAAACAAGAACCTTTTAATGTTTTGCTACTTGGCGTTGATACTGGAGAGTTTGGGCGAACGGATTCTGGTCGAAGTGACAGTATGATAGTCGCTCATATCAATTTAAAAAAGAAAGAATACACATTAATGGGAGTTGAACGCGATCTTTTAGTTGATATCGCAGACCAAGGAATGCAGGATAAATTAAATGCGGCGTATGCTTATGGAGGTGCAAGCTGTTCCGTTAAAACAGTAGAAAAAATGTTGGATATTCAAATTCCTTATTTTGTTTCTATTGATATGGGAGATTTTCAAAAGATTCTCAAAGAAGTAGGAGCTGTTCAAGTAGAAAATGAATTTGAGTTTAGTTCTGATGGATTCGATTTTCCTAAAGGTAAACTAACGTTATCTCCAGAAGAAGCACTTTCTTGGGCGAGAATGAGGTATGAGGATCCACGAGGGGACTATGGCAGACAAATGCGGCAACAGTTGTTACTGAAAGGTGTTTTGGAAAATATGGCGCAATTGAACCAAGTCACAAAATGGAATGCATTTATCGATATCTTGACAGATAACATCAAAACCAATCTACCCATTACCAATCTTGTTCTTCATGCGAAGAAACTGATGAAAGAGCCAACAATTATTCATGACCAAGTGATCGGAGAGGAATTGATTCAGAATGGAATCTCTTATCAAACAGTTTCGACAGAAGAGATAGCAAGAGTTCATGATGTATTGACAACAAATAAGGAGGAAAAGCAATGAAAAAGATCCGTTTACTCATAACTGGCTTTATCTTTTTGTTAGTACTTTGCGGCTGTGCACGAATCAGTGAGGAATTTGCTAGAGGAAAAACAGAGAACAATCTGTCCCAGTCCTCCGAGTTAACAAGCAACAGTAGTTCTTCAAGAACAGTGACAAGTAACAATAAGGCTACTACAGAGACTAGTTTGGAAAATATACTAGAAAGCACTACAGAGACAGAGGAGATTCCTTCAAATAAAAAAAGGTCGCTTTGACATTTGACGATGGGCCAGATCCCAGCAATACACCTAAATTATTGGAACTATTGAAAAAAGAAAAAGTGCCAGCTACTTTCTTTTTAGTAGGACAGAACGTAGAGATGTATCCCGAGGTGGTGAAAGCCATCGCAAAGGATGGCCAAACTATCGGTAGCCATACCTATGATCATCAAGACCTCAGCACATTGAACGAATCTGGAATGACTAATGAGATCACGAAGACCGATCAATCTATCAAGAAACTCACAGGCAAAAAACCAGCCTATTTTCGCCGCCATATGGTTCTGTCAATGCAAAAGCTGCAGAATTGATCAATCGTCCCATCATCCAATGGTCTGTTGATTCAGAAGATTGGAAATCTAAAGATGCCCAAATGATCATTGATAAAGTAACGAGTTCTGTCTATGATGGTTCGATTATTTTGTTGCATGACATTCATCCGGAAACCATTGCTGCAGTCCCTGAGATTATTCGTGATTTAAAAAAAGAAGATTATCAATTTGTGTCTTTAGCTACTCTTTTGAATAATCCTTCCAGCAATGAGACTTATTACGGAGAAAATGATCATCGGCCAGCCGGAGGTTAAACATGGATAAACACTATTCAGCAGGCATCGATTTTCTTAGGGCATTTGCGGTTATTGCTGTTATTCTCTACCATTTGCCTCAATATTCTTTTCAAGGAGGAAATCAAGGCGTAACGATTTTCTTTGTTATTTCGGGTTACTTGATGGCAAAGAATGCTTCCTATGCGTATCAAAAAAAACAGTTCTCCTGGATTGGCTTTTATAAGAAACGGATCAAACGGATTTATCCGTTTCTTTTATTCTCCTTACTTATCTTTATTCTGATAGCTGGGAGTATTCAAATCCGAATGCTAGGAAACATCAAAAGTGAACTTCCAAGTTTACTCTTTGGATATAACAACTGGTGGCAGATCCACGAAAAAGTCTCTTATTTTGATCGCTTCGCAAATTCGTCCCTATTTAAACATTACTGGTCTTTGGCGGTGGAATTACAATTTTATCTAGTTTTTCCACTCTTCTTTCTAACAGTCATGCGTTTGTCTAGAAAAAGAGGCTATCAGCTTATGTATCTTCTTACCATTATTTCGATTCTCACCAGTCTGTTATCGCCGTTTTCTATCGCTTATTACAATACCTTTGCTCGACTTTATCCGTTTATAGTTGGCATGTTTGGTTTTTTCAATAGAAAGAACATTAATGATGTCATTTCTTCAAAAAAAGTAACGAAGTTTTGGCTCATCATGAGTTGTTTGACTCTGGCTGTCTTTATTCCGCTGCCTTCGTTTACAGGTAGCTCATTGCTTGTCAGTGTATTAACAATGCTATTACTCGTTTTGATAAATGACAAAGAAGTGGAAAAAAGAACCAAAATCGCCAAATTCCGTCTTCAATATATAGGCAAAATTAGTTATGAATTATATTTGGTTCACTATTCGGTGTTTATTCTCCTAGTGAATATAGCACCTAAGATGAATCCTCTAATTGAATTGGTAGTGGTTCTGATCATGACGGTTCTGATGATTGCTGGCTTTCATTCTTTCATGCATTTAAAAAGAAAAGCAGGACGTTACCTTGGAGCAGGTCTTGTTGCTGTTGCAATCGGAATGATCATTTTTGCACCGACTAACCGTCTGACTGCGGATCAAAACGAATTGAAACAAGAGTTAAGCAGTAATCTGAAAAAGATAGAGAATCAACCCAATCAAAAAGGAAATATCTTATTTATAGGGGATTCTGTGATGCTTGGAGCATATCAAGAATTGGAAGATACGTTTAGTGGGCAAGCAACCGTTGATGCGAAAGAATCACGGCAAATATCTAGTTTGGCAACGATTCTTCAAGGGTATCCCAATTTAGCTGATTATTCGACGGTAGTAATCGGACTGGGTACAAATGGTATTATTTCGGATGAGTCAATCGATGAAATCCTTACTCAATTAAAGGATAAACAGATATACTGGATAACTATCAAATGTCCGGAAGGCTGTCAAGAATCTGTGAATCAAAAATTAGCAGAGCTTCCTAGTCGCTACAAGAATGTCAATATCATCGACTGGTTTAGCCACAGCAAAGACTACCCAGAATACTTTTATGATGATGAAACTCATTTGAATGGGGAAGGACGCAGTGTTTATGCCCAATTAATGAAGTCTGTTCTTTCTAAATAGTGGGACAATGGCTAGGAGAGCGCGTTAAGACAGGAGGAACCATGTATTTACTAAATAAAACAATGAATGGGATTCGGTTATATTATTTGATTTTACTGGGAATCTTATATCTTTCATTTTATCAATCAAGTGTCTATTTTCTTTTCTTTACTAATACTATTTTGGCATATATTCCAATAGAATTAACCTTTCTTGCAATGTATTGTAAAAAAAAGTACATTATAGTGGTAGTTGTGTGTCTCTGGCTTGTTTTTTTACCAAATAATTTTTATCTCATGACAGATCTATTTCATCTTTCTTTATTGACACCTTATGATGAAGTAACATTGTTGATAAGTAAGGATTTAATGAATTGGATCAAACTTTTTCTGATTTTGTTGGCAGTGATGCCTTCAACAATTTTGGGCTGCTGGAGCATTGACAAGATTGCAAGAATATTAGTAGAGAAATTAACCATTGGTGTCTACCCAGCGCTTTTGATTGCGTGTCTTTTATTTATGGATTCTATTGGGATTTATATTGGGCGATTTACCCGTCTTAATAGTACAGATATTTTTGTGCGTCACAATCAAGCGCTTCAAAAAATTTTCGCTGATTTTGAAGATATTGACAATCGATCGATCGTACTTTTACTTTTGCTCTATCTTTTTTTGTGCGGTATCATGATCGGCTATCAGCTTATAAAACAGCTTCTTTACAAAAATTGGGAAGAAAGTGTGAAATCAAATGGATGTACTCATAGTAGAAGACAATCAAGCCATAAATAACCTGCTAGTAAAAAGCCTCGCAAAAAAAGGCTATCGAACGATCCCGATTTTTGATGGCAAAAGTGCCGCAGATTACATTGAAAATCATGAGGTGGATCTGATTCTTTTAGATATCATGTTACCAGAAATAAGTGGGGATGAATTAATAGACTATTTTGTCGAATTTGATATCCCAGTTATCTTTTTAACTGCCAAGAATACCTTGCATGATAAAGTGCGAGGATTAAAGTTAGGTGCAGAAGATTACATTACGAAACCTTTTGAACTAGAAGAATTATTTGCTCGAGTTGAAACAGTACTTCGCAGAAGGAAAAAGAGTTCTGTTTCTGAGATAAATTGGCACAACATCCGTATTGAAGACGAGAAGAGAAGTGTATTTTTTAACAATGAGTTGATTGCATTGACGCCTAAAGAATATCAATTGTTCATTTATCTCGTTCAAAATCGCGGAATTATTTTAGAGCGAGAAACGATTTATCAACGAATTTGGGAATCGCCAAGTGAGCCAGATAGCAGAACTCTTGATTTACACATTCAGCGGATCAGAAAGAAACTGCATTTGGAAAACGAGCTGCGAACGATTTATGGTGTAGGGTACTTATTGGAGGAATAAGATGAAATATGCGACAAAAGCATTCTATTGGCTGCTATTCTTTTTTTTACTTTTGTATTTAGGGATCAGCACCATCAGTTTGCGGATCATCGCTCAACATGCAATCAATCAGGAATATGATCAAGCACTAGCTACCCAAAAAAGTGCTGCGATACTATTTGCAGCCAAAATTGAAGATCAAGAACCTACGAAAGAGCAGTTACGGAATCTAAGTGATATAGTCAAGAGCACGGTAAAGAATGATTTTGAAATTTTGGATAAAGAAGGAAAGAGTGTGTATGCCAGTACAACTGACTTTCCAAGCATAACAGAGGTTGTTGATTACGATTCAATTAAGAAGAACACAATCAACATTAGCCCAATCATCACAATCAAACAAGAGAAGTTTTTATTTACAAGCTCGACAATTGGAACGACAGACTATTATTTGGTGTCTAAGCAGAATCTAATCACTTATCAAAGTATTCTGAAGAAAGCAAGTCATTATTTTCGAATGATTTTATTTCTTTTGCAGATCGTTTTGATTCCAATGTCGTGGTTTTTATCAACCCTCATCACTAAACCGATTCAAAAATTGATTGATCGCGCAACAGAGATTGCAAAAGGGCAAACAACAAAGCCTTTCGTTGTTGAAAAACGTGGAGATGAAGTTGAAAAGCTTGCCAACAGCCTAAACGACATGGCCAATAAATTAAATCAAGACATAGAACAAATCAGTCAGGAAAAAGAAAAGCAAGAATTATTTGTCTCAAGTTTATCCCATGAAATTTCTACCCCGCTAACGTCGATCATCGGCTATGCGCAAATGTTGCAGTGGGAGGATCTAAAGGAACCTTCTTCGGAATTTGTCGATTATATTTTAGAAGAAAGTTTCCGCTTGAAAAGCCTATCAGAAGATGTTTTGCGTTTATTGTACTCGAAGAAAAATGAAATGAATCTCGAAGCAATATCGACAGACCAGATTGACTCTTATATTACTCAATTTGTCTCTGGATTAGATGAGCGGATCCTTTTGCAGATGACTCTTCAAAAGGCCACCATACGAATGGACTTTAACCTATTTAAATTAGTCATTGCAAATATATTTTCTAACGCATTAGATGCGATGAAGGATAGGAAAGAGATGTGCATCACTGGCTACAGTAATGAAGGACGATATTATTTTATACTGAAAGATACTGGTCAGGGAATTCCCGAAGAGATTATTGATCAAGTCACTGATGAATTTTTTACGGGGGATGTCACTAGAAATTCTGGGCATTTAGGCTTAGGGCTTTCATTAGTGAAGAATATTATCTCACTTCATGAAGGGCAAGTGACGATCACTAGTGAGAAAGGTGAAGGAACGTTTATTACGATCGACTTTCCTTTAGATGAGGACTGAAGATGAGGAAAAGAATAAAGATAAGTCTGATCCTCCTATGGGTCGGTTTCAACGTATTTCTACTATTTTTACCAAATATGCTGTTTACAGATTCATTGTCAAAGCCAGTCGTATTTGAAGAATCCTTGGAGCTGCCTTCAAATAAAAGTACATTAGAAGAAGTGCTCACGAACGCCGGGAAAGTAACGCAATATAATAATACGGGAGAAGGAAGCCAGTATGTCAATACATATGCGGTGGAAATAGAGAAGCTGCTAAAAGAAATGGGAATCTCTTCAGAATACTTGGTTACGTTATCCCAGAATCTAAAGATTGATTCGGAAACTGTTTATTGGCAAATCAATTATTCTTCGATCGAAGGTTATGGGGAAGCCCTGATTGAGGAATCGACTAATAAAATCGTCCAATTTAAATATTACCCAGAGCAATCATTTCAAGAGATAGATCCTGAGAAAATTTTAGGGGCATATTTTAAGTATCTAAACATTGAAATTTCCTCAATAAAAAAAGATAGTCCACTATTTGAAGTATCTTTTGCTGACGGCCAAAACATCAAAGCGGTTATTGATAATTATCGTATTATTCTTAATTATCCCAGTGTTGAATAGGACAAGTAATGGAACAAGTAGCATTTTTTGAATATAGTTCTCCTTGGAGCGATTAAGAAAGGAATGAAAGGATGGCTTTATGAATTTTCGATAGAAGTGAATCGATAGAGACGAAGTGATTCGTAAAGCATAGGTTAGCAGTTCAACCTAAATGTCTTTCGTGGTTAGTTTGAATAATGGAAAAAGAATACTGGAAACGAATTTGCTTGCTTACTGCAATTCCCGATTGGAATAAAGATTCAGAGATTGTTACAGAAGTTGAACGATTAAGAAAGAAATATGAAGGCTATCGCAAAGAAATTGACTCGAAAAAAGTCATGGTTTTTTATAAAAACAACAGCAGTTATGTTTATGACACATTGAAAAAATGTGCTCAGCAAGAAAAAATCCCACGTGAAAAAATTTTGTTTTATTCACAAAACGATAAAGCAGATAAAAAAGGCAGAAGATTCCGTGTTATCGGTTAAAATTCTCTAATAGATTAGGAGCACCGTGAAAAGGTTCTAGTCTCTCTAGCGCTCTTTTTATTTAAAGCTATGCCTAGTTTCCTAATTGGCGAGTAATCTCTAAACATGATAGAATAGACGGGCATATGAAAGAAAGAGAGTGACGACATGCTTACAACAGAAGATTTTGACTTTGAGTTACCGGAAGAATTGATCGCTCAAACGCCGCTTAGCGATCGCTCCAGTTCCCGCCTATTGGTCGTGGACCGAGAAAGCGGTGCAATGGAAGACAAACATTTTTATGACATTATTGATGAATTAGCTCCTGGCGATGCCCTTGTGATGAATGATACTCGCGTTTTGCCCGCTCGTATCTATGGCGAGAAAATCGAGACCGGCGCTCATCTAGAGATTTTATTGTTAAACAATATCGAAGGGGACAGTTGGGAAACATTAATCAAACCTGCCAAGCGAGCAAAAGTCGGTACGAAGATCACCTTTGGCGACGGTCGCTTAGAAGCGGTCGTTGAAAAAGAACTCGAACATGGTGGCCGAATTATTCGATTCAGCTATGATGGGATTTTCTTAGAGATTTTAGAATCTTTGGGTGAAATGCCATTGCCGCCATACATCAAGGAACGATTGGAAGATCCAGATCGTTACCAAACCGTTTATGCTAAAGAGAATGGATCTGCAGCGGCACCAACGGCCGGTTTGCACTTTACGCCAGAATTATTGAAGAAAATCGCTGATAAAGGGGTCAAATTAGTTTATTTGACCTTACACGTGGGTCTAGGAACTTTCCGCCCAGTTAGCGTCGATAATATTGCGGATCACGAAATGCACAGTGAATTTTATCGATTGACGGAAGAAGCGGCGGCTCAATTAAACGATGTGCGGGCAAATGGTGGGAAAATCGTTGCGGTCGGAACGACTTCGATCCGTACATTAGAGACGATTGGTACCAAATTTGATGGCGATATCAAAGCCGACAGCGGCTGGACGAGTATTTTCATTACCCCCGGCTATCAGTTCAAAGTTGTCCAAGCCTTCTCAACGAATTTCCATTTACCGAAATCGACATTGGTAATGTTGGTCAGTGCCTTTGCCGGACGCGATCTAACATTAGAAGCTTATCAGCATGCCATCGATGAACGTTATCGCTTCTTTAGTTTTGGCGATGCCATGTTCTTAAAATAAAAAACTGAACGACAAGAGCGGCTCGTTAAGTTGGGATACTTCTCAACTTTTTGAACTGCTTTTTTGTCGTCCAGCTTATAACTAAGGGAAGGTATAAGTGGTGGTCGCTGATGGTTGGTTCATGCAAAGCAATTGTTTCTCAAAATTTGTTTTCTTTTACAAACTTACACATGTTTCGTGTGTACTGATACAACGTAATAGACGTATCCTTTTTTCGAAAAGATTCTCGATTTTGTGTTACGCTTTTCTGTTACTTTACACGCTTGATACTAGGTGAAACTTGTACGTTCAACAACTTTTAGTAGATTGAGTTTGCGATATTTACAAGACCACCAACAGAGTTGCTACCTTCCTTACACCTATACTATAGCATATTTAGGAAGCGTTTGCAAATAGGTAGGGTATACAAAGTACAACGATCAATTCACAATTTAAAATCTAAAAAGCTGACTTACTAAAACATCGTTTATTCAATAATCAGCAAATCAGCAATCACTCGTTGACGTTCCTAGAGAGAGTCCACTAATTGTTAGGATCGTTGGTAAACTTTATAAGGGCGTCCGATTTTGGTATAGATAATCTGACTGGTAACATAGTTATTTTTTTCTAAGTAAAGCATGTATTTACGGACTGAGACATGAGAAAATCCGCTGATCTCTACCAAGTCTGGGATCGTGAAAGTGTCTGGAAATGTTTGGATAGCCGCTTTGATGCGATCCATGGTATCAGGAGAGAGTCCTTTATCCAGTTCTGTAAGGGATGACTCGGGACTCTTCTTTGCAACCATTATTTGATCAATGGTTTCTTGGGCAAGACTGTCTTGTTCCAAAGCTTCTTGCCGTTTTAGAAATAGTTCGATGCTTTGCCGGAAACGTTCATAGGTAAAGGGCTTGACGAGATAGTCCAGAACACCTAAATGTAGTCCATGCTGAATAGTTTGTGTCTCATTGGCTGCTGTGATCAAGATCACTTCGATGGCTTGCTGAGAGTTCCGGATCTCTTTGAGCAAGTCTAAGCCGTTGCCATTTTTCAAATGGACATCTAGCAGCACTAAATCAACTTGTTTGTTTTGTAGTAAGTATTCAGCATCTGTCACAGCATCTGCCGAATAGATTTCTTGAAATCTGCCGATTTTTTCTAAATAATTCCGATGGATAAATTCCACCATTGGGTCATCTTCGACAATTAATCCATGTAATGGTTTCATTTTATCACCCCATGATAATGCGTTTGTAATTGGAGAACGACAAAGTTAGGTTGTTCTTCTATCAAAAACTCTGCCTGGTAATCTTTTAACATTTGTTGGAAATAGTTGCTGTGAAAACTATCCTGCAATTGCTGCTGATCCGTTGTGGTCAGCTGAATGGTATAGGTCGTTGTCAGCAGGCCTGTTTCATGATGGATCTCGATCCGCAAATCTTCTATGGTGTTTAGTTGCAACAAAACATGATGAATATACCGGTAAAGATCGATCAACGATTTTGTTTCAACTTCTTGCGAATTGGCGGGAATTTCTGGTGAAATCTCGATCATCAAGTGGATTTTACGCTCAAAGAACTTTTGACGTTCGCCAATCAAAAATCCAGCAACTTGCGGATTCTGAACTAAAAAAGACAAGCGATGAGAGAACTCTTTTTCTGGAGTCAAAATATCATCCAGATAAATTTTCAATTCATCATAGGCTTTTAAATCAGCGAGCCCATAGATCACATGCAGTTTATTCATAAACTCATGGGACTGAGACTGCAGCGCACTGGCGTAAGCAGTAGTATTGGCTAACTGATCCATGACGAATAACGATTCTGTCGCATTGCGCAAAAACACGATCCAACCGATCCGTTTCTGATCCACATTGATCGGTGCAGAGGAAAAAAGAAAATCCTGTCCATTTTGCCGATAGAGCTGTTCAATATTTCGCTCCAAGTCTACAGCATCGGTCTGCAAGATCAAATCCTGCAAATGTTTGCCGACCAAGGAGTCATTGTGTCCACTGTTCTTTTGGTAAAGCTCGTTGGCGGCGATATTTGCCAAATTGATTTGTTGGTTCAAATCCAATACAATGACCGCATCTTTAGTTTCTTCCAACATGGCATTGCGTTCTTCAAAGAGACGTGAGATTTCTTTTGGTTCTAAATTATGAAGTTGCCGTTTCAAATAATAGGCAAGTCCAGTTGCTGCAAAGGCGGCGATTGTGATACTTAATGCTAAGGCAAGTAGATACCCTTCCCGAGAACTCTTTACTAAAGCACTCAAGGACTGCATACGGATCCCTAAAGCTACTACACCGATTTGTTTTTGCGATTCAGTGAGGGAATAGACGGGAACGAATCCCCGCAACGAGCGACCCAATGTTCCTTCACTGACAGAAACATGTTCTTTTCCTTCCAATGCAGTGACTTCATCACCGCCTTCGAAGTGTTTGCCGATTTGGGTCTCATCTGGATGAGTCAAACGAATGGCTTGCATATCCATAACTACCACGAAATCCAACCCGTGTATGTGTGTCACTTCATTTGTGTAAGCTTCCAATTGATCGTTGGAACGTCCTTCTTCCAAAGCGGTAGTCACTTGTGGATCGATCGCCAGCTGTTTACCGACGGACAAGAGCAGGTGTTCTTCGTTGGAGCGAATAAATGTGGAATTTTGAATAAGGACTAAACCATAAAGAATGGGAGTGACAATGAGTAAGACGATTGTAAAGACTAAAGTCAATACCCCCCATAACCGTAACCCTTTTTTCACTACATTTCCCCCTTTATTCGTAAATTATAACATAGCGGCGGAATCCCTAAAGACGCTTTAATTAATTTAAATACTTAAAATAATTAAATAAACTACGAAAAAGAAAACGCTTGCTTTAATCTGTGTGTAACGAGGTACTCGTAGAACTAGTAGATCAATTTAGGAGGAAAGCAAAATGGAAAAGCATATCGAACCCCATGTGGCGAGAGAACAGGTTGAATCTAAAGCAAAAGAAGAGAAGCTAATTGATCGGTGGATGAAAATCAAAATTGGATCAGTTCCGCTGCCAGTATACATTGTTTTATCAACAGTCATCGTAGTCACGGGTCTGTTACAACAATTACCCGTAAATATGCTAGGTGGTTTTGCGGTCATTTTGACTTTAGGGTGGTTATTAGGAACGATTGGTGCCACTATTCCTTTTATCAAGAATTTCGGTGGTCCGGCAATTTTATCTTTATTGGTTCCATCTATTTTGGTTTTCTTCAACTTAGTCAATCCGAATATTCTTGAGTCTGCCGATATTTTGATGAAGCAAGCCAACTTCTTATATTTTTATATTGCTTGTTTAGTTTGCGGCAGTATTTTAGGGATGAATCGCAAAATCTTAGTCCAAGGTTTGATGCGGATGATTATTCCCATGATGATTGGGATGATCTGCGCCATGGGTGTTGGTACGCTAGTTGGTGTATTATTAGGTTTAGAATGGCAACATACGTTGTTTTTCATCGTTACTCCAGTGTTAGCTGGCGGGATCGGTGAAGGAATCTTGCCTTTATCACTAGGCTACAGTGCCATTACTGGTATGGGGAGTGAACAGCTGGTCGCACAACTGATTCCAGCAACGATCATTGGTAATTTCTTCGCGATCATGTGTACCGCATTGCTCTCTCGCTGGGGAGAAAAACGACCAGATCTTTCTGGGGGTGGACAATTGGTCAAAATGAAAAATGATGATGACATGGCAGATGCGTTAAAAGATGATTCCGGCGCTTTTGATATCAAGAAAATGGGCGCTGGTGTGCTGACCGCTTGTACACTGTTCATTGCTGGTAGTTTACTGCAGCATTTGACTGGGTTTCCTGGTCCTGTATTGATGATTGTCTTAGCCGCTTTTTTGAAATACTTGAATGTGGTGCCGGCAGAAACACAACATGGCTCCAAACAATTGTATAAATTTATTTCCGGCAACTTTACTTTCCCATTGATGGCTGGTTTAGGATTGTTGTATATTCCATTGAAAGACGTTGTGGGAACACTGAGTGTCTCTTATTTCTTAGTCGTCATCAGTGTAGTGTTCACGGTAATTGCCACCGGGTTCGTCGTATCACGTTTCATGAACATGTATCCCATCGAAGCCGCAATTATTTCTGCTTGTCAAAGCGGTATGGGAGGCACAGGAGACGTAGCGATCTTAAGTACCGCTGACCGTATGAACTTGATGCCTTTTGCCCAAGTAGCTACCCGTTTAGGCGGCGCCATCACAGTGATTGCCATGACCGCAATCTTGCGAATGATTTTTTAATAAAAAATAGAAAAAACGATCAACTATTGGAGGAACGAATCATGTCAGAAGATGTAAAAGAAATCGCTTTGCGACAAGCCAAAGAACATGGCGGTAAATTGGAAGTAGTATCAAAAGCGGCGATTGAAAATCGAAGAGACTTAAGCATTGCCTACACTCCGGGTGTCGCTGCCGTATCTTCCGCGATTGCAGAAGATAAACAGCTGGCCTATTCATTGACAACAAAGAAAAACACAGTCGCTGTTGTAAGCGATGGTTCTGCTGTGTTAGGTCTTGGTAATATTGGAGCAGAAGCAGCAATGCCGGTCATGGAAGGGAAAGCCGCTTTGTTCAAGCGATTTGCAGATGTAGATGCTATTCCTATCGTTTTAGATACTCAAGAGACAGAAGAGATTATTGCGATCGTCAAAGCAATTGCACCGACCTTTGGTGGAATCAACTTAGAAGATATCAGTGCGCCGCGTTGCTTCGAAATCGAACAGCGGCTGATCGAAGAGTGTGCGATCCCGATTTTCCACGATGACCAGCATGGGACGGCAATAGTTGTCTTAGCGGCTGCTTTCAACAGCCTGAAATTGATTGGCAAATCACTAGCAGAAGCCAAAATCGTTGTCAATGGCGGTGGTTCTGCTGGACTTTCTATTACTCGTAAGTTTTTGGCAGCTGGTGCAAAAAATGTCATTGTCGTAGACAAGGTGGGGATCTTGAATGAAGAAAATGATCAGTTACCACCTCATCACGCAGAGATTGCTAAAGTGACAAACCGTGACCATCTTTCTGGTGATTTGCAGACAGCGTTGAAAGGTGCTGATATCTTCATTGGTGTTTCTGCTCCAGGAGCACTGAAGAAGGAATGGATCGCTGAGATGGGAGATAAGCCTGTGATTTTTGCTATGGCTAATCCAGTACCGGAAATCTTCCCAGACGAAGCCTTAGCAGGAGGTGCCTATATCATTGGTACTGGACGCAGTGATTTTCCTAATCAAATCAACAATGTGTTGGCTTTTCCTGGTATTTTCCGTGGAGCTTTAGATGCTCAAGCCCGCAAAATCACGGTTGAGATGCAGATTGCCGCAGCAAAAGGAATTGCTAGCTTGATTCCAGACGAGGAGCTGTCACCAACAAACATTATTCCGGATGCTTTCCAAGAAGGAGTAGCCAAAATCGTTGCGAATTCAGTCAAAGATGCTGTGGAAGCAAAACGTGTCAATTAACGGAAGAAACATTACGTTGAGAACAATTTTTCATTCAATCAAAAAGGACCTTACTTTGAAGCGACCCCCAAAAGTTAGACCAAAAAATCTAACTTTTGGGGGTCGTTATTTGTATGGCAAAATATCCTTTTG